>NZ_JBHXMF010000028.1:0-114440 GCF_042721055.1 Streptomyces sp. NPDC058470 | reverse complement strand
CGGTGCCCGTCGTGACGACCGCAGGGACGACCGTCCGGCGTTCCGGCGCGACGAGGGGCGTGACGACAACCGAGGCGGTGGATTCCGTGGGCGCGATGACCGGGGAGCCGGCCCGCGTCGCGACGACAGGGGCGGTCGCCCCGGTGGCTTCGGAGGCCGTGACGACCGGCGTGGCGACGACCGGCGCGGTGGTGGAAGTTTCCGTGACGACCGTGACCGGGACCGTGAGCCGATCAAGCGGCTGCCGATCCCCGAGGACGTCACAGGTGACGAGATCGACAAGGACGTACGGCAGGAACTGATGAGCCTCCCGAAGGGGCTTGCGGAGGATGTCGCCAAGAACCTGGTGATGGTCGCCCGGCTCATCGACGAGGACCCTGAGGGGGCGTACGGCTACTCGAAGGTCGCCCTGCGTCTGGCGTCGCGGGTCGCCGCCGTGCGGGAGGCGGCCGGTTTCGCCGCGTACGCGAGCCAGAAGTACAGCGAGGCGCTTGCCGAGTTCCGGGCCGCTCGCCGTATGACCGGCGGCGTGGATCTCTGGCCTGTCATGGCGGACTGCGAGCGCGGTCTTGGCCGACCCGAGAAGGCGTTGGAGATGGCCGGTGCGCCTGAGGTCCAGAAGCTGGACAAGGCCGGACAGGTCGAGATGCGCCTCGTGGCCGCCGGTGCGCGGCGGGACATCGGGCAGATCGATGCCGCCATCGTGACCCTCCAGGGCCCCGAACTCGCCTCCAACTCCGTGCAGTCCTGGACCGCGCGACTGCGTTACGCCTACGCCGACGCACTGCTCGCCGCCGGTCGGGACGGTGAGGCGCGCGAGTGGTTCGCGAAGGCCATCGAGTCCGACAAGGACGGCAGCACGGACGCCTCCGACCGGCTCGCCGAGCTGGACGGCGTCGAGTTCCTCGACGCGCTCGTCGAGGATGAGGACGAGACGGAAGCGGACGCGGGGACGGAGACGGAGACGGAGACTGTGGCGGAAGTGCAGGCGGCGGCTGAGGTCGAGGTCGAGGTCGAGGTCGACGCGGCGCCTGAGGCCGAGGACGAAGTCGAGGTTCCTGACGGCGAGCAGACGTCCGACGAGGACGGTTCTAAGGGCGCGGCCCAAAGCTGACGCCATGCAAGCGGCGTAGAACGAGCGCCGTGGAACAGGCAGCGTAGAAGCGGACGGGCGGGACTCCGGAAGGGGTTCCGCCCGTCCGTGTTCGTCAGCCCGCGAGTGCCCGCAGTACCAGGCCCGAAGCCGGTTTCGGGCCGAACGACGTCGACTTGCGGGGCATCGTGACGCCCTGGCGGGCCAGGTCGCGTACGACCTCCTCGCGGACCGGATGCATCAGGACGGCCGTGCCGCCGTCACGTTCGGCCTTGGTGACCGTGGCCGCCGTGTCGTGGATGTACGCGACGTGCTCGGGCGAGTCCTCCGGGATGCCCCAGACGTGTTCGAGGAGCGTGGCGTGCAGGACCGTGGCGTCCAGGGTGCGCCAGGCCTCGGGGTGGTCACCCGGGATGGTACGGGCGAGGAGGTCCGGGGACGGACGGTCGACGAGGTGGAAGGCGCCGTCGCCGGCAAGGAGGAAGGCGTTTCCGTCCGCGGCCGCGGTGGCCAGGGCTTCCAGGGCCTCGGGGAGGGCGACGTCGAGGTGGCGTACGCGGAAGGAGTCCGTGAGAGGCGCCAGTGCTTCGGCGACCGGCAGGCGGTGCAGGAGGCGGTGGATCGCTCGTACGCGGAGCGGGTAGCGCGTGGTGTCGACCAGCAGGACCAGGCCGTAGTCCCAGGGGCTGGGGGAGGGGTGCTCCGCGCGTAGACGCAGATACGTCGCCCAGCGGTGGTGGCCGTCGGCGATGAGGGCCTGGTGGTGGCCGAGGTCTGTCCGGATCTCGGCCAGGTCGTCGGGATCGGTGACCGCCCAGAGGCGGTGGCTGAAGCCGTCCTCCGTGGTGGTGGACAGGAGCGGCGGGTGCTGGGCGGTGCGTTCGATGACGGCGGCCGTGCCCACCCGGGAACCATTGCTGCGGTACGTCAGCAGCAGGGGTTCGAGGTTGGCGGATGTGGCGCGCATCAGGGCCGCGCGGTCCGCGACGACATGCGGCATCACGTCCTCGTGGGGGAGGACGACGCCGTCCGACGGCTCCGACAGGCGCAGGGCGCCGATGATGCCGCGTTGCAGCATGGCGCCGTCGCGCTGTTCATAGACGTACAGGCCCGGCTCGGTATCGGTGGTGAGGACGCCCTCGGACAGCCAGCGGTGCAGGGTTTCGGCCGCCTGCTCGTTGCGCGCGGTGGGGGTGGTGTCCTGCGGGAGGATCAGCCGGACGATGTTGTGCGGGTCGGCGGATTCCAGGTGGAGCAGACCGTCCGGCCGTACGACGACGTCATACGGCGGCGAGGTCACGGCGGCCAGACTGCCGACCCGGTCGGGGTCGTAGCGCAGGCCCCGGAAGGGGTTCAGATCAAGGCCCATGCGTGCGGGTACGTGCGTGGGACCTGCATAGTTCATTCAGGCATCGTAAGTGTGTCAGTGGCATGCGCGATGATCGGGGCAAAGGGATCGAATGAGGAGCGATGCGGAATGAGCCAGACCGTCAGGACGCGGCCCGAGGGCAGTGCACAGGCCCTGAGTGAGGCGTACGACACGGCTCTGCTCGATCTGGACGGAGTGGTGTACGCGGGCGGGAACGCCATCGCGCACGCCGTTGAGTCCCTCGGCACGGCCCACTCGGGCGGGATGCGTCTCGCGTACGTCACGAACAACGCGTTGCGTACGCCGGACGCGGTGGCCGAGCACCTCACGGAGCTGGGGATACCGACCGGAGCCTCCGACGTCATCACCTCGGCGCAGGCGGCGGCCCGGCTCATCAGCGAGCAGGTGCCCGCCGGCGCGCGCGTGCTGGTCATCGGCGGAGAGGGGCTGCGGGTCGCGCTGCGCGAGCGCGGGCTCGAACCGGTCGAGTCGGCGGACGACGATCCTGCGGCGGTCGTACAGGGCTTCGGCGGCCCTGATCTGCCCTGGGGGCGCTTCGCGGAGGCTTCCTACGCCATCGCGCGTGGGGTGCCGTGGTTCGCGTCCAACACCGATCTGACGATCCCCAGCGCACGCGGCATCGCCCCGGGGAACGGCGCGGCGGTGGAGGTCGTACGGATCGCCACGGGCGCCGAGCCGCAGGTGGCGGGCAAGCCGCTGCCCCCGATGCACCGGGAGACGATTCTGCGGACCGGCGCCAAGAGGCCGTTGGTCGTCGGTGACCGGCTGGACACGGACATCGAGGGTGCGTTCAACGGAGAGGTGAACTCGCTGCTGGTGCTGACCGGTGTCACGGACGGCGCGCAGCTGCTCGCCGCCCCGCCGCAGCACCGGCCGACGTATGTCGATGCCGATCTGCGTGGTCTGCTCACCGGGCAGCCGGAGGTCGGCGAGGCGGACGGCGGCTTCCGCTGCGGTGGCTGGACGGCCACGGCCGGGCACGAGCGGCTGGAACTGGAAGGTGACGGCGAGGCCCTCGACGGACTGCGGGCGCTGTGCGCGGCGGCGTGGACGGCGGCCGGGGACGGGACCTGCGAGCTGGACGGTGGGAAGGCGCTGGCGCGGCTGGGGCTCTGAGCGCGGCCACGCGCGCGGGGCAGGCGCCACAGGGTGCGGGGCACAAGGGGCACAGGACCCTGGACAGGGTGCGGGGCAAAGGGGGCACAGGTCACAGCGGCTCATCTGCGCTGACACGGGATCGAGCCAACATGGGAGGGTAGGCTAACCTAACCGGGTGTTGGTTGACAGTCCTCCCGAAGAGCGCGCGGAGACCGCCCCCGCGCCCCCAACCCGCCGGGCGATACGTACCTTTGGGCTCCTCGCGTCCGTGGCGCTGCTGGTGCTCGTCGCGCTGGCGAGTATCGCGATCGGCGCGAAGGCGTTGCCGCTGGATCAGGTCTGGCACGGCCTGTTCCATGATTCGGGGACGTACGCGGATGTCGTGGTCAGTGACCGGCTCTCGCGTACCGTCCTCGGGCTGCTGGTCGGCGCCGCGTTGGGGCTGGCGGGCGCCGTCCTCCAGGCGCTCACCCGTAACCCGCTGGCCGACCCCGGGCTGCTCGGGATCAACGCGGGCGCGTCCGCCGCGGTCGTCACCGCCATCACGTTCTTCGGTGTCACGAGTCTGAGCGGCTACGTCTGGTTCGCCTTCATCGGGGCGGCCGCGGTGGGCGCCCTTGTCTGGTTCCTCGGCGGTAGCCGTGGGGCGACTCCGGTGCGACTCGCGCTGGCGGGTACGGCGATCAGTGCCGCGCTCTACGGCTATCTGCAGGCCGTGATGATCATGGACGACGCCGCGCTCGGCAAGATGCGGTTCTGGACGGTCGGGTCGATTGCCTCGGCCACCGACACCACCATCAAGCAGGTGCTGCCGTTCCTGGCGGTCGGCACGATCCTCGCGCTGGCCCTCGCCCGCCCCCTGAACGCCGTGACCATGGGCGACGACACCGCCCGCGCGCTCGGCGCCAACCTGAACCGCACCCGCGCCCTGTCCATGGCCGCCGCGACCGTGCTGTGCGGCGCCGCTACCGCCGCCTGCGGGCCGATCGTGTTCGTCGGTCTGATGGTCCCGCACGTCGTCCGCTCCTTCACCGGGCCCGACCTGCGCTGGATCCTGCCGTACGCGACCGTGCTGTCGCCCGTGCTGTTGCTCGGCGCCGATGTCATCGGCCGGATGATCGTGCGGCCCGCTGAGTTGCAGGTCGGCATCGTCACCGCGGTCCTCGGCGGCCCGGTCTTCATCTATCTCGTACGACGGCGGAGGACGGCGCAGCTGTGACGACCACACGCAAACCGGCCACACACGAACCGGCCACACACGAACCGGCCACACACGATCCGGTGACACGCCATCCAGCTCCGCGCCCCCCGGCCCTCCGCGTCCGGGGCACCCGAGCCGTTCGGACGGGCCGCGGGCTGTCGGTCCGGATCGATGTCCGGGCGTTCACCGTTGTCGTGCTGCTGCTGGCCGCCGCGCTCACCGCGAGCGTCGTGCTGATCGGCACCGGCGACTTCCCGATCTCGGCCCCGGACGTCCTCAAGACGCTGTTCGGCGACGGGACCACGATTCAGGAGTACATCGTCAACGACCTGCGGCTGCCGCGGGTCATCGTCGGTCTGCTGGTGGGGGCCTCGCTCGGGCTCGGCGGGGCGATCTTCCAGTCCATCTCCCGCAATCCGCTGGGCAGTCCGGACGTACTCGGCCTCGGACAGGGCGCCACGGCCGGCGCGCTCATCATGATCGTGCTGTTCTCCGGGAGCGCAAACCAGGTCGCCCTCGGGGCGCTCGTCGGCGGCCTCGTGACCGGGCTCGCCATCTATCTGCTCGCATGGAAACGAGGAGTGCACGGCTATCGACTGGTCCTGGTCGGTATCGGTGTCTCCGCGATCGTCACGGGGATCAACGGCTATCTGCTCACCAAGGCCGACATCGTCGACGCGGCCCGCGCCGTGGTCTGGATGACCGGCTCGCTCAACGGCCGTGACTGGACCCAGGTATGGCCGCTGCTCGTCATGTGCGCCGTCCTCGTACCTCTGGTCCTCGGCAACGCGCGCGGGCTGCGCATGATGGAGATGGGCGACGACGTCTCGTACGCGCTCGGAGTGCGGGTCGAGCGGACGCGGCTGCTGCTGATGCTGGCCGCCGTGCTGCTCACCGCGGGCGCCACCGCCGCCGCGGGCCCGGTCGGTTTCGTGGCGCTCACCTCGCCGCAGCTCGCCCGGCGGCTGACCCGCTCGCCGGGTCCGAACCTGGTGCCCTCCATGTGTATGGGCGCGGCCCTGCTGATCGTCGCGGACTGGGCCTCGCAGCGGGCCTTCGGCGCCGATCAACTGCCCGTGGGCGTGGTGACCGGCGTCCTCGGCGGTGTCTATCTGCTGTGGCTCCTGGTCACCGAGAGGAAGGCGGGCCGGATATGAGCGCCACAGCCAACGAGAACACCAAGAGGAGCACCAGCACCGTGAACCGCCTGTCCGCCGAGAACGTCACCCTCGCCTACGACCAGCGCGTCATCACGGAGAAGCTGTCGGTGGAGATACCCGACAACTCCTTCACCGTGATCGTCGGCCCGAACGCCTGCGGCAAGTCGACACTGCTGCGCGCCCTTTCCCGGATGCTCAAGCCCTCCCAGGGGCGGGTACTGCTCGACGGGCAGGTCATCCAGTCCATGCCCGCGAAGAAGGTGGCCAGGACCCTGGGCCTGCTGCCGCAGTCCTCGATCGCGCCGGACGGGATCACGGTCGGCGACCTGGTCGGCCGGGGCCGCTACCCGCACCAGGGGCTGCTGCGGCAGTGGTCCACGGAGGACGAGCGGGTCGTCCAGGAGTCGATGGCCTCGACCGGCGTCGCCGAGCTCGCCGATCGCTATGTCGACGAGCTGTCGGGCGGTCAGCGACAGCGCGTCTGGATCGCGATGGCCCTCGCACAGCAGACACCGCTGCTGCTCCTCGACGAGCCCACCACCTACCTCGACATCCAGCACCAGATCGACGTCCTCGACCTGTGCGCCGAACTCCACGAGGAACAGGGCCGCACCCTGGTCGCCGTGCTCCACGACCTCAACCACGCGGCCCGGTACGCCACCCATCTCATTGCGCTGCGCGAGGGCGAGGTCATCGCCGAGGGAGCGCCCAGCGACATCGTCACGGCCGACCTGGTCGAGGAGGTCTTCGGGCTGCGCTGCCAGGTCATCGAGGACCCGGAGACGGGGACGCCACTGGTGGTGCCGGCGGCGCGCAAGGCACGTACGGCCGCTTCGGCTTCGGCCTCGGCCTCGGCATCGGTTACAGAAGGGTCCTGAGCCGGAACAGATCGCGCAGGCCCGCCTCCAGTTTCACCCGGCCCGAGCCCCAGGCCTTCGCGAAGTTCAGCTCGCCGTTCACCATCGCGACCAGATCGCCGCCGCTCATCGTGAGCCGGATCTGGGCCTTCTCGGCGGGCGGGCCCTGAAGTGTGTCCAGCACCTCGATCCGGCCGCCCTTGAGACGGCCGACGAAGGTCACGTCCAGGTCGGTGATACGGCAGCTCAGCGAGCGGTCCAGGGCGGCCGCCTCGCGTACGTCCCCGTCGGCGCCCGCCATGTTGTCCGCAAGCTTCTCGAGCGCGCTGCGGCACTCCTCGATCGTCGCCATCGTGATCGACGGTACCGCAGCGCTTCGGGGTAGCGTCGGGGCATGAGCGACTCAGTGCCCCAGACCCCGTCTCCGCAGGGCGAGGTCCCGGAGCCGGAGGTTCCGGTCGATGCCGTCCCCGCGTACGACCTTGCCGCCCCGGCCCCGCTGAACGTGCCCCGCACCCCCACCGGCAACGCGGACATCGACGACCGGCTCGACCGGCTGGCCGACGCCGACCACCTCGCCACCGACGGACACGTCGAGGTGTACGAGGATGTACACCGGGGGCTGCGCGACGCGCTCACCGCGCTCGACGCCCGCCCGGGACCCCCGGCGCCCCCGACGCCGTACGACCGCAGGAGCTGAACCGAACGTGGCAGGAGTGGCACGCCGCCGCCTCGACGCCGAACTGGTCCGCCGCAAGCTCGCCCGCTCGCGCGAGCACGCCGGACAGCTGATCGCCGCGGGGAGGGTCACTGTCGGTAAGACCCTCGCGGTCAAGGCCGCCACCCAGGTGGAGACGGCGGCCGCGATCGTGGTGACCCAGGACGACAGCGACCCCGACTACGTCTCGCGCGGCGGACACAAGCTCGCCGGCGCGCTGGAAGCCTTCGTACCGCAGGGGCTCGAGGTCGAGGGACGGCGGGCGCTGGACGCCGGCGCGTCCACCGGCGGCTTCACCGACGTACTGCTGCGCGCGGGAGCCGCCCATGTGGTCGCCGTCGACGTCGGCTACGGTCAACTTGCTTGGTCTCTGCAGAGCGATGAACGCGTCACCGTCAAGGACCGTACGAACGTACGCGAGTTGACGTTGGACGCGATCGATGGGGAGCCCGTGGATCTTGTTGTCGGGGATCTGTCCTTCATCCCGCTCGGCCTGGTGCTGCCCGCCCTCGCGCGGTGCACGGCGCCGGACGCCGATCTGGTGATGATGGTCAAACCACAGTTCGAAGTGGGGAAGGAACGTCTGGGCAGCGGCGGTGTCGTGCGCAGCCCGGAACTGAGGGCCGAGGCAGTACGCGGTGTGGCCGTGCGTGCCTGGGGGCTGGGGCTCGGAGTGCAGGGGGTCACGGCCAGTCCGTTGCCCGGCCCTTCGGGCAATGTCGAGTACTTTCTGTGGCTGCGTGCCGGGGCACCCGAACTCGAACCGGCCGACGTTGACCGTGCAGTGGCGGAGGGGCCGCGTTGACACAGACCCGAGCTCGTACTGTTTTCCTGCTTGCCCACACCGGGCGGCCCGCTGCGATCCGCAGCGCCGAACTCGTCGTCCAGGGGCTGTTGCGCTCCGGGATCGGCGTACGGGTGCTGGAGGCGGAGGCGGCCGACCTGCCGCTGCCGTCGGCCGTGGAGCTGGTGAAGGAGGCCACACCGCAGTGCCTCGACGGGTGCGAACTGCTGATCGTGCTCGGCGGTGACGGGACGCTGCTGCGCGGCGCCGAGTTCGCCCGGGCGTCCGGGGTGCCGATGCTCGGCGTCAACCTCGGCCGCGTCGGCTTCCTCGCGGAGGCCGAGCGGGACGACCTCGACAAGGTCGTCGACCGGGTGGTGACCAAGGCGTACGAAGTCGAGGAGCGGATGACCGTCGACGTCGTCGTGCACCAGAACGGCGACATCGTGCACACCGACTGGGCGCTGAACGAGGCCGCCGTGCAGAAGGTGTCCGCCGAGAAGCTCCTTGAGGTCGTGCTGGAGATCGACGGGCGGCCCGTGACCGGCTTCGGCTGCGACGGGATCGTCTGCGCCACGCCCACCGGCTCCACGGCGTACGCGTTCTCCGCGGGCGGGCCCGTGGTGTGGCCGGAGGTCGAGGCACTGCTGATGGTGCCCATCAGTGCGCATGCGCTGTTCGCGAAGCCGCTGGTGACCTCGCCGGACTCGGTGCTCGCGGTGGAGGTGCTGCCGCACATTCCGCCGGGAGTGCTGTGGTGCGACGGGCGGCGGAAGCTGGAGTTGCCGCCGGGGGCGCGGGTGGAGGTCCGGCGAGGGGCTGTGCCGGTGCGGCTGGCCCGGCTTCATCACGCGTCGTTCACGGACCGGCTGGTGGCGAAGTTCGCTCTGCCGGTTTCCGGGTGGCGCGGGGCGCCGCACTAGTCGTACGACTGCTCGGATGGCCTGCACGGCCTGTACTGCTTTTGTACGGTGACCCACTCCGGCGGGTGACAACGGACCCTTTGTGGGTCCTTGTCACCTGCGCCTTCGCACCTGAGGGGTGGGGGCCGTCGCACATCCGGTCCCTGACCTCGTAAGGTCGGGGGCGTGTTGGAGGAGATGCGGATACGGTCGCTCGGAGTCATCGACGACGCGGTGGTCGAGCTGTCGCCAGGCTTCACCGCCGTGACCGGTGAGACCGGTGCGGGCAAGACGATGGTGGTCACCAGCCTCGGGCTGCTGCTGGGTGGGCGTGCCGACCCGGCCCTGGTACGGATCGGCGCCAAGAACGCGGTCGTGGAGGGGCGGATCACCGTGCCCCCGGGCGGGACCGCGGTCCTGCGGGCCGAGGAGGCCGGAGCCGAACTCGACGACGGGGCGCTGCTGATCAGCCGTACCGTTTCCGCCGAGGGGCGCTCGCGGGCTCACCTGGGCGGGCGTTCCGTGCCCGTGGGGGTGCTCGCCGAGCTCGCCGACGAGCTCGTCGCCGTGCACGGCCAGACCGACCAGCAGGGGCTGCTCAAGCTGTCCCGGCAGCGGCAGGCGCTCGACCGGTACGCGGGGGACGCGGTCGCCGTGCCGCTCGCCAAGTACGCCGGTGCCTACCGTCGGCTGCGCGCGATCTCGGCCGAGCTGGACGAGATCACCACGCGTGCGCGTGAGCGGGCCCACGAAGCCGACCTGCTGCGCTTCGGACTCGACGAGATCGCGGGGGTCGAGCCGCGGGAGGGCGAGGACGTGGAGCTGGCCGCCGAGGCCGAGCGGCTCGGCCACGCGGAGGCGCTGGCGTCGGCCGCCACGGTCGCGCACGCGGCGCTCGCGGGCAATCCCGAGGACCCCGAGGGCATCGACGCGGCGACGCTCGTCGCGGGGGCGCATCGGGCCCTTGAGGCCGTACGTTCGCACGACTCCTCGCTCGGTGCGCTGTCCGGGCGGATCGGGGAGGTCAACATCCTGCTGCGGGATGTGGCCGGGGAACTGGCTGGCTACGCCGACGATCTCGACGCCGATCCGCTGCGGCTCGCGGCGGTCGAGGAGCGCCGGGCCGCACTGACCCAACTCACCCGGAAGTACGGCGAGGACATCAACGCCGTACTCTCCTGGGCCGAACAGGGCGCCGCGCGGCTCCTCGAACTCGACGGCGACGACGAGCGGATCGACGAGCTGACCGCCGAGCGGGACACGTTGCGCGCCGAACTGGGCGGACTTGCCCAGGGGTTGACGGAGGCCCGTACGGAGGCCGCCGAGCGGTTCGCCGCCGCGGTGACCGCCGAGCTGGCGTCGCTCGCCATGCCGCACGCGCGCGTGTCGTTCGAGATCCGGCAGACCGACGACCCCGAAGGCGTCGAACTCGGCGGCCGTACGGTCGCGTACGGGCCCGCGGGTGTCGACGAGGTCGAGCTGCTGCTCGCCCCGCATCCGGGCGCGCCGCCCCGGCCCATCGCCAAGGGCGCATCCGGCGGTGAGCTCTCGCGCGTGATGCTCGCGGTGGAGGTCGTCTTCGCGGGTACGGATCCGGTGCCGACGTATCTGTTCGACGAGGTCGACGCCGGTGTCGGCGGCAAGGCCGCGGTCGAGATCGGGCGGCGGCTCGCCCGCCTGGCGAAGACCGCGCAGGTCGTGGTCGTGACGCATCTTCCGCAGGTCGCCGCGTTCGCCGACCGGCAGTTGCTCGTCGAGAAGACCAACGACGGGTCCGTGACCCGGTCCGGGGTCAAGGTCCTGGAGGGCGAGGACCGCATCCGTGAGCTGTCCCGGATGCTCGCCGGGCAGGAGCACTCGGAGACCGCCCGAGCACATGCGGAGGAGCTCCTGGCGACCGCCCGAGCGGACGGGTAGCCGCAGGCGGGCGGGGCGTCTCTCCGCCGCTCCGCGGTGTGGCTTTGGCCCGCTCCGCGGGCCGATCTCCGCCGCTCCGCGGCGGTTTCCCCGCCGGCCCGCCCCTTCGACCGCTCCGCGGCCCCCGTATCCGGACCGCTCCGCGGCCCTCACTCATGTGAGTGACTCAAGTCCCCAAGTTGGGCGGGGGCGTCGTGATCCGGTTCCGGCGGTGGTGTCTGAACGCTCGGGCGGCCTGGCATCCTTGGCGTTGTGTGCGGAGCGCGACGTGCGGTACACCCCCGCTGTACGTTTCTCCGCACGATTCTTCTGTACGTTTCTTCGTGACCGTCCGACGCCGAACCAGGAGCCCCGGCCACGTGAGCCACGTGAGCAGCCACTCACCGCACGGCCAGTCGCCGCTGCGCACCGTGCAGGTGCTCGGCGGTGGGAGTGCGCGCAGTAGTGCGCATGTGCGGTCGCTGACCTCGGGTCTCGTCGCCCGGGGCGTGCGGGTCACCGTGTGCGCCCCCACAGATGCGGATCGCGCCTACGGGTTCACCGGTGTGGGCGCGCGGCATGTTCCCGTGCCGCGCAGCCACGACCCCGCCTCGGTGGCTGCGCTGCGGACGGCCTGCGCGGACGCCGATCTGGTGCACGCGCACGGGCTGCACGCCGCGCTGAGGGCGATGTTGGCGCTGAGTGGGAGGAGTGTCCCGCTCGTCGTCACCTGGCACACCCGTCCGCACGCCGAGGGTGCGCGAGCGCATCTGCTGCACATGCTCGAGCGGCGGGTCGCCAGGGCGGCCGCGGTCGTTCTCGGCACGTCCTCCGATCTGGTGGACCGGGCCCGCAGCAGGGGCGCTCGTGACGCGCGGCTGGCCGCCGTCGCGTCCCCGGTGCCGCGCGGTGCCGTCGAGAGCGGGGACCCCGACCGGTTGCGGCACAAGGCGCGGGCCGAACTGGGCGCCACCGACCGCCCGTTGCTCATGGCCGTCGGTTCCCTCGACCGGCACCGCGGGTACGACATTCTGCTGGACGCCGCCCGCGCGTGGCGCGATCTCGATCCCCTGCCGCTGCTCGTGATCGCGGGGGAGGGGCCGCTCCGGACGGTGTTGCAGCGCCGAATCGAGGACGAAGGGCTGCCCGTCCGCCTGGTCGGACGGCGCGACGACATCACGGAGCTCCTTGCAGCGGCCGATCTCGCGCTGCTGCCGAGCAGTTGGGAATCCCGGTCCGTGCTCGCGCAGGAGGCTCTCCACGCGCGCGTGCCGCTCGTCACGACCGCCGTCGGCGGCATCCCCGATCTGGTCGGCGACGCGGCCGAACTCGTCCCGTACGGGGATGTGGAGGCGCTCGCCGAAGCCGTCGTACGCCTTCTTCAGGATCCCGCCCGCCGGGAGTTCCTGAAGGAGAAGGGCGTTCTGCAGGCGGCGACCTGGCCGACCGAGGACGAGACGGTCGCCCAGGTGCTCAGTGTCTACGACGAGTTGACCCAGCCGAGACCTCTTGGCTGAGGCGGCTGCCCGGTCAGGACACATGCCTCCGGGCCCGCAGCGCCAGGCTCAACGCCAGTACGCTCTGCGGGTCGTCCAGGTCGGTGCCGAGCAACTCCCCGATCCGGGCGAGGCGGTTGTAGAGCGTCTGGCGGTTGAGGTGCAGCTTGCGGGCCGTCTCCGCCTTGCGGCCCGCGTGGGCGAGGTACGTCTCCAGGGTCGGGAGAAGCGGCGGCTTGGAGCGGTTGTCGTGGTCGTGGAGGGGGCCGATGGCGCGGTCCACGAAGGCCGCCAGGTCCGGGTGGCCGCGCAGGCGCCACAGGAGCAGGTCGATGTCCAGGCGGCGGGCGTCGTACCAGGGGCGGTCGCTCAGGCCCTGCGCGGCCGTCGCCGTCTCCGCCGCGTGCCGCAGTCCCGCCGAGGCCGCCGCCCAGCCGCCCGCCACGCCGACGACCACCACCGGCGGCTGCGCGCCGGGTCGCTGCATGCCCGCGCGCTCCACGCCCGCCCTGAGCGCCGCCGCGACCCGGTCGGCGACGGCCGGGCGTTCGGACTCCGAGCGCAGGCCCAGCAGGAGCGGGACACGGCCCTCGACAGGTCGTACGCCGAGCAGGACGGGCACTCCGACCGAGGCCAGCTCCTCCGCGACCGCGCGGGCCAGGACCGCCCAGCCGCCGCCGGGGGAGAGGCCGTCGGTGAGCCGCATCACGACCGGCAGGAGCGGGCTGGTGCCGGGCTTGAATCCGAGCACCCGGGCCTGTGCCGGCGCGTCCTGCGCCTCGATACGGCCCTCGGCGAGGTCGGTGAGGAAGTCGCCGCGGCCGCGCGCCGCGAGCTCCTCCTCCTGGCGTGCCTGCATGAAGACGACGGCGAGGATGCCGGCGGCCCGCTCCGCCGCGAGCCGGTGCACCGGGGCGATCGGGGTGCTGATCGGCAGCATGACCAGCCGGGCCCGTACCGAGCCGGTGCCTGGACCGCCCCCGGGGACGTCCACGAGGGTCGTTCCGGCGGGCGGTTCCTCCTTGTGGTGGCCGCGCATCCCCTCCCACACCTGGAGCGGATCGGTGCCCGCGCCGCCCGACCCGGCGGCGTACAGGAGCTGTCCCTCCGGCGTTTCCAGGAACACCGGATTGCCGCTGAAGTCCGCGAGGATCCCGAGGACCTGGGGTACGCCGCCCCCGCCGAGCAGCGCCTCGGTGCATCGTCGGTGCACCTCCTCGGCTCGCTGGAGCAGGGCGTAGTGGCCGTTGACGATCTCGGTGTGGATCTCCTCCGTGACGGCCACGAAGGGCACCTCGCGGTGCAGCTGGACGAGCGGGAGACCGGTGGATCGAGCCGTCTCCACGAGGGCCGCGGGCAGCCGGGTGAAGCGCGGGCCGAGCTCCACCACGAGGGCCGCGATGCCGCGCTCGGCCAGTGTGCGGACGAAGGCGCGCTGGTCGGCGGGGCGGGTGCCGAGGCCGTACCCCGTGGTCAGGAGTAGTTCGCCGCCCTTGAGGAGCGAGGCGATGTTCGGGACCTCGCCCGCGTGCACCCAGCGCACGGTGCGCTGCAGCCGGTCGGCCCCGGCGAGGATCTCCGGGAGCCCACCGCGCAGCCCGGGCAGCTCCAGCGCCCGCTGCACGGTGATTCCGGCGCCCTGGGTGTCGTAACGGCTGTCCATGGTCCCGGACGCTACCCGTCGGCACGTTCCGGAACATCTCCGGCCCGTTGCGCGAGTGGGAGTGACCGCCGCGCTCAGCCGGGCACGGGGGCGATGTTGTGGTTGAAGCGGAAGACGTTGTCGGGGTCGTACTGCGCCTTCACCGCGGCCAGGCGGCGGGTGTTCTCGGCGCCGAGGCCGGCCACCACCCGGTCGTCGCCCTCGTCGCCGATGAAGTTGAGGTAGACCGCTCCGGTGCTCCACGGCTGGACCTCGGCGCGGACGCTCTTGACCCAGCGGACGCAGTTCTCGTCGTCGGCCGGATCCTCCCAGACGCCGAAGGGGTGTACGGCCCATGGCGCGTCCCGGTAGGGCACAGGGAACTCGGCGGGGCCCGTGGCGATCGCGCCGCCCAGCGGGAACAGGACGTGCTGGGTGCCCGTGGGTACGGGCATGGTGTTCCCGAGGGCGCAGAAGACGTCCACGAGTTCGTCGGGCAGGCCCGTCAGGTACTCGGCGGACCAGTGGTTCCGCATGCTGGGCGGGTCGTCGAGCATGCACTGGAAGTCGGCGTAAGGGAGGGCGGTGACGATCTCGGCCTCGTGCGGCAGGGCGAGGAGCGGCTGGGCGAGTTTGCGCAGGCCCTCCTCGCCGCCCGCGTACGTCAGGAGCGCGCAGCAGAGCCGCCTGCCGACCAGGTGCTCGGGGATGAATTCCTCTGGCGGGCCGGTCAGGTAGATGATGCCCCCGCTCGCCTCTGGCGGTCCCGTCGCGATGATCTCGCGATAGAGGCGGACCACCTCGGGGCCGCTCTCCGGCAGGTAGAAGAGCATGGCGACGGAGAACTCGGGCAGCTCGTGCAGCTTGAGGGTCAGCGCGGTGGCGATACCGAAGTTCCCGCCGCCGCCGTGCAGGGCCCAGAACAGCTCCGGGTTCTCCTCGGCGCCGGCCCGGACCGTGCTGCCGTCCGCGGTCACCAGCTCGACGCCGAGCAGATTGTCGATCGCCAGGCCGAACCGCCGGTCCAGCCAGCCACTTCCACCGCCCAGCACGAAGCCGCCGACACCCGTCGTCGAGACCCGGCCGCCGGTGGTCGCCAGGCCGTACGGCTGGGTGGCACGGTCGAGATGGCTCATGAAGGCGCCGCCCTGGACCCGTACCGCCTGGGAACCCGGATGGACCGTCACGTCGTGCATCGGGCGCAGGTCGACGACCAGACCACCGTCGTTCAGGGCCATGCCGGACACGCTGTGGCCGCCGCCGCGCACCGCGATCGGCAGGTCAAGCTCCCGCCCGAAGCGCACGGAACGGACGACATCGGCTTCGCTCGCGCACTGCGCGATCACCGCCGGGCGCCGGTCGATCATCCCGTTGTGGAGCGACCGGGCCTCGTCGTAACCCGGGTCGTCCGGGGCCAGTACCTCACCGGCCAGATCCGCGCGGAACGCGGCGAGAGCCGCGCCCGCCTTGGAGAGGGGAGCCATGGCAGCCGCCCCTTTCAGCAGGGGACAGGACTGCCTCTCAGCCTAGGCGGGCACGGCGGATCGGGCGCGTTCAGATGTATTCCGATGTATTCGGAGGTATTCGGACGTATTCAGGCGTTTCCAGCGAGCGTTGATCGCGTTCAGCCGCCGTACGCTCCCGAAGCGGTCAGCCTGAGTGCCGTGTCGATCAGCGGAACGTGACTGAACGCCTGCGGGAAGTTCCCGACCTGGCGCTTGAGCCGGGGGTCCCACTCCTCGGCCAGCAGGCCCAGGTCGTTGCGGAGCGCGAGCAGCCTCTCGAAGAGCTTGCGGGCCTCGTCGACCCGCCCGATCATCGCGAGGTCGTCCGCCATCCAGAACGAGCAGGCCAGGAAGGCACCTTCGTCGCCCTCCAGGCCGTCCACTCCCGCGTCCTCACCGCTGGTCGGATAGCGCAGGATGAAACCGTCCGAGGTCGACAGCTCACGCTGGATGGCCTCGATGGTGCCGATCACCCGCTTGTCGTCCGGCGGCAGGAAGCCCATCTGCGGGATGAGGAGCAGCGAGGCGTCCAGCTCCTTGGAGCCGTACGACTGCGTGAACGTGTTGCGCTCCTTGTCGTAGCCCTTCTCGCAGACGTCCCGGTGGATGTCGTCGCGCAGCTCGCGCCACTTCTCCAGCGGGCCGTCCGCGTCACCGGACTCGATGAGCTTGATCGTGCGGTCGACCGCGACCCAGGCCATCACCTTGGAGTGCACGAAGTGGCGGCGCGGGCCGCGGACTTCCCAGATGCCCTCGTCCGGCTGGTCCCAGTGGTCCTCCAGGTAGCGGATCAGCTTGAGCTGGAGGAGCGAGGCGTAGTCGTTGCGGGACAGGCCCGTCATATGGGCGAGGTGCAGGGCTTCGGTGACCTCGCCGTACACGTCGAGCTGGAGCTGACCCGCGGCGCCGTTGCCGACGCGGACGGGCCCCGAATTCTCGTACCCGGGAAGCCAGTGGAGCTCCGCCTCGCCCAACTCCCGTTCGCCCGCGATGCCGTACATGATCTGCAGGTTCTCGGGGTCGCCCGCGACCGCGCGCAGCAGCCATTCGCGCCAGGCACGGGCCTCTTCGCGGTAGCCGGTGCGCAGCAGCGAGGACAGGGTGATGGCCGCGTCACGCAGCCACGTGTAGCGGTAGTCCCAGTTGCGTACGCCGCCGATCTCCTCCGGGAGCGAGGTCGTGGGCGCGGCGACGATGCCGCCCGTGGGCCCGTACGTCAGGGCCTTGAGCGTGATCAGGGAGCGGACGACGGCCTCGCGGTAGGGGCCGTGGTACGTGCACTGGTCGACCCAGTCGCGCCAGAACTCCTCGGTGGCCTCAAGGGACTCCTCCGGCTCGGGCAGCGCGGGGGGCGCCTTGTGCGAGGGCTCCCACGAGATGGTGAACGCGATCCGGTCACCGGGCGCCACCGTGAAGTCGGCGTACGTGGTCAGCGCCTTGCCGTAGGTCTCGCAGGCGGTGTCGAACCACACGGAGTCGGGACCGGCGACGGCCACCGTCCGTCCCTCGTGCTTGTGCACCCAGGGCACGACACGGCCGTAACTGAAACGCATCCGCAGCGCGGAGCGCATCGGGACCCGACCCGTGATGCCCTCCACGATCCGGATCAGCTGCGGCGCGCCGTCGCGCGGGGGCATGAAATCGGTCACTCGGACCGTGCCGCGTGGGGTATCCCACTCGGATTCCAGGATCAGCGAGTCGCCGCGGTAGGTGCGCCGCGCCGCCATCGGCGGTTTGGCGTCGGCCGCGTGCGCCGGGCCGAGCCGCCAGAATCCGTGTTCCTCCGTGCCGAGCAGTCCTGCGAAGACGGCGTGGGAGTCGAAGCGGGGCAGGCACAGCCAGTCGACTGTGCCGTCCCTGCAGACCAGCGCGGCTGTCTGCATGTCTCCGATGAGTGCGTAGTCCTCGATGCGCCCGGCCACGTGCAACTCCAGTCGAACGGCTACCTCGCCCCCAGCGGGGCGGTCGCTCTTTGCGGTCAAGGGAACGTTGGTGATGCGTCGCTGCGAAACGTCAATGAGTTCGGTGCGATTGTCGTTGCGGAACGAACTGACGAGCTCTCGTGTTCCGGGATACGGACAGGGATGGTGCCGTGTGTCGGCCGGGCTCAGCAGCGAGTGTCCGAGCAGGATACGACGCACCTGGAAGATCCGCGTGCCGCTCCCGGTAACCCGGCTGGGCCGATCGAGTGAGTGACGTGTGGGGCGCGTGGCGACGTGTGTGCGGAGCGTGGCCGGAAGCGGCCTCTCCGCGTCGCTGATACCCTGGTAGCCCGTGGACCGGTGGGAGAAAAACCCCCGAACCGCAGCGACGGCACCTCCGGAGATCCCCGGACACCACGCCGGTACGCACCCCAGACCGCGACCACGGGAGCCCCCTCTTGGCCATGACGCCCGCTGCTTTTCGAAACAACGCAGCCACGACGACAAAGCACATCTTCGTCACCGGGGGTGTCGCCTCCTCCCTCGGCAAGGGCCTCACGGCCTCCAGTCTGGGTATGTTGCTCAAGGCGCGGGGACTGCGGGTCACGATGCAGAAGCTCGACCCGTACCTGAATGTCGACCCGGGCACCATGAACCCGTTCCAGCACGGTGAGGTGTTCGTCACCAACGACGGCGCCGAGACCGACCTGGACATCGGCCACTACGAGCGTTTCCTCGACGTGGACCTGGACGGCTCGGCCAACGTCACCACCGGCCAGGTGTACTCCACGGTCATCGCCAAGGAACGGCGCGGCGAGTACCTGGGCGACACCGTGCAGGTCATCCCGCACATCACCAACGAGATCAAGCACCGCATCCGCCGGATGGCCACCGACGACGTCGACGTGGTCATCACGGAGGTCGGCGGCACGGTCGGCGACATCGAGTCGCTGCCCTTCCTGGAGACGGTCCGTCAGGTCCGCCACGAGGTCGGCCGCGACAATGTGTTCGTCGTCCACATCTCGCTCCTCCCGTACATCGGCCCCTCCGGGGAGCTGAAGACGAAGCCGACCCAGCACTCGGTTGCGGCACTGCGCAACATCGGTATCCAGCCGGACGCGATCGTGCTGCGCGCCGACCGCGAGGTGCCCACCGCCATCAAGCGCAAGATCTCGCTGATGTGCGACGTCGACGAGGCAGCCGTGGTCGCGTGCATCGACGCCAAGTCGATCTACGACATCCCGAAGGTCCTGCACACGGAGGGCCTGGACGCGTATGTCGTCCGCAAGCTGGACCTGGCGTTCCGCGACGTGGACTGGACGGCCTGGGACGACCTGCTCGACCGCGTCCACAGCCCGCTCCACGAGATCAAGCTCGGGCTGGTCGGCAAGTACATCGACCTCCCCGACGCCTACCTCTCGGTCACCGAGGCGCTGCGCGCCGGCGGTTTCGCGAACAAGGCCCGCGTGACGATCAAGTGGGTCACCTCGGACGACTGCAAGACCCCGGCCGGCGCGGCCAAGCAACTCGGCGACGTCGACGCGATCTGTATCCCCGGTGGCTTCGGCGACCGCGGTGTGTCCGGCAAGGTCGGCGCCATCCAGTACGCCCGGGAGAACAAGATCCCGCTGCTCGGCCTCTGTCTCGGCCTGCAGTGCATCGTGATCGAGGCCGCGCGCAACCTGGCCGACATCGCCGACGCCAACTCCACCGAGTTCGACTCCGGCACCGCTCACCCCGTCATCTCGACCATGGCCGAGCAGCTCGACATCGTGGCGGGCGAGGGCGACATGGGCGGCACCATGCGGCTGGGCATGTACCCGGCCAAGCTCGCCGAGGGTTCGATCGCGCGCGAGGTGTACGACGGCAAGGAGTACGTCGAGGAGCGCCACCGTCACCGCTACGAGGTGAACAACGCCTACCGCGCCGAACTGGAGAAGAAGGCCGGTCTGCAGTTCTCCGGAACCTCGCCGGACGGCAAGCTCGTCGAGTACGTCGAGTACCCGCGCGACATCCACCCGTACCTGGTCGCGACCCAGGCGCACCCCGAGCTGCGCTCCCGCCCGACCCGCCCGCATCCGCTCTTCGCGGGTCTGATCAAGGCCGCGGTGGGACGTAAGACAGGCAAGACAGCCAAGTAACACAAGGGTTGTACGGTGGCCGGGGTGTGTGCCTTTCGAGGGGTGCACCCCGTTTTCCGTTGCGGGTACCGGTAACGGTTTCCTGTGCGGGGCCGGTTTCTTTTTGCACGTGTGGGAGGACAGGGCATGACCATCAAGGACACCGCCGAGGAGTGGGAGATCAGGGCGAGCGAGATCCCCTTCGTCGGCAACAAGACCTCGGTCCGTACGGACGACGTGGTCATGCCCGACGGATCGGTCGTCCGCCGTGACTACCAGGTCCATCCCGGCTCCGTGGCGATCCTCGCTCTCGACGAACAGGGCCGCGTCCTGGTGCTGCGCCAGTACCGCCACCCCGTGCGCCACAAGCTCTGGGAGGTCCCGGCCGGACTTCTCGACATCCCCGGCGAGAACCCCCTGGACGCGGCCCAGCGCGAGCTCTACGAAGAGGCGCACATCAAGGCCGAGAACTGGCGTGTCCTCACCGACGTCTACCCCACGCCCGGTGGCTGCGACGAGGCCGTCCGCATCTTCCTGGCCCGCGACCTCTCCGAGGCCGAGGGAGACCGCTTCGAGGTCGAGGACGAAGAGGCCGACATGGAGCTGGCCCGGATCCCCGTCCAGGAGCTCGTACGGGGCGTGCTCGCCGGAGAACTGCACAACAACTGCCTCGCCGTCGGCGTGCTTTCGCTGGTCGCCGCGCAGCACGGCGACGGCCTCGACACACTGCGCCCGGCGGAGGCGCCGTGGCCGGCGCGCCCCTTCGAGGTGTAGACGCCGTACAGCGAAGGTCCCCCGGTCGGATGATCCGATCGGGGGACCTTTCGGTTGTGCTCTGCCCGGTTCGTCGCATTGCGTGAACTAGGCTGCCCACTGCCCGTAGCCGAAGCGACAGGCTTGCAGTTCGGGAGCACCGATGGCCTCGATGTCCAGACCGCGTCCAGCACCTGCGAGGGGTGCAGAGGCGATGGGCTGCGCCCCGCAGCTCGGGCATCTCAGCCCGGCGGTCATCACGCCGTCGACGTCCCGAAAAACCGGGTCCACCGGCCGCAGCCGGAATTGTGCCTGCAGGACTCGGGTGTGTGCCCAGCCAGCATACGGATTACAGCGGGTTCGTGTGGTGCTCTTGCGACAACCCGCCCTCGGCGGGAAGGGAGTGTGACGGTGGCGGAGCAGGCGGTCGCATCGGACGAGCAGGCGGCGGAGGCGGAGCCCGGCGACCAATTCCTAGGCCGCACCCGGGAGTTGAAGGAACTCCGGGCCGACATCGAGCGCGCAGGCCTTGACACCCTCTCGGGCCGCAAGGCGCCACGCGCGCGCGTGCTGCTCATCGCCGGCAAGCCCGGCTCGGGGCGCACCGCGCTCGCCGAGGAGCTCGCGGAGCAGGTCGCCGAGAGTTACCCCGACGGCGTGCTGCGCGCCCGGCTCACCGAACCCGACGGCACCCCGGTGCCCACCGAGCGCACCGCACGGGAGCTGCTCACCGCCCTGGAGCGGCCCACACCGCCCGGCGCGGACGCCGACGACCTCGGCGAGGCGCTGCGCGAGGCACTCGCCGTCCGCCGCGTCCTGCTCGTGCTGGACGACGCGGCCGACGCCGAACAGGTCGACGCCCTGCTGCCGGACACGCCGGACTGCCTGGTCGTCGCCGTGTCCGGCGGACCGCTGACCGGCATCGCGGATGTCCGCCCCTGCACCCTGGGCGGCCTGGACACCACGTCCGCACTCGAACTGCTCGGCCGCTTCACCGGCGCGGTGCGCATCACCGTCGACCCGTTCTCCGCCGAAAACCTGGTCGAGCTGTGCGCCGGCCAGCCCGCCGCCCTGGTGCTCGCCGGCGGCTGGCTCGCGTCCCGTCCCCAGTCGGCCGTCGCCGACCTCGCCAAACACCTGCGTACCGAGGGTGACGAGGGCTCGCCGCTGTCCCGCATGTTCCGGCTCACCTACGCCTCGCTGCCCAGCGCCGCCGCGCGGATACTGCGGCTGCTCTCACTCGCCCCGGCCGGTCTGGTCGACCCGCACACCGCGTCCGCGCTCGCCGGCTGCTCGGTGAACGCCGCGCGCACCACCCTGGACGACTTCACCCGCCTCGGCCTCCTGCGGTCCGTCCGGTCGCCGCTGCCGCAGTACGAGGTGCCCGGCTGCCTGCAACCGCTGCTGAGCGCCCTCACCGAGACCCACGACCGCCCCGCCGAGCTCCAGCTGGCCCGCGCCCGGATGCTGGAGCGGACCGTACGGCTGCTGGCGTCCTGCCGCGCCATCACCGAGACCGACAGCTCGCCCGCCCGCGAGAAGCTCGCCGGAATGCCCCGCGCCCTGCGCTTCCCGAACCCGCGGGCCGCCGCCGACTGGCTGCGCATCCGGCAGCCCGCGCTGCTCGCCTCGGCCCGGCTCGCGGTCGCCGACGGCGAGCTGGACACCCTGGCCCGCCGCCTGATGGCCGCGCTGGTACGGGCGATGGTCGCGCACATCGGTACGCAGGCCGCCGCTCCCGAGTTGTACGGCATCCACCGGCTCGTCCTGGATGTCGCCGAGCGCCGGAAACTGCCGCGCGAGATGGCCGCGGCCCTGCTGAACCTCGCGGATCTGGACGCGCAGACCGGCCGTACGCCCGAGGCGCTGGCCCGCTACCGGGCCGCGCTCAACGCCGGACGCGAGGCGAACGACCCGTATGCGACCGGTCGCGCGATGGAATCCGTAGGCGGCGCCCACCAGGAGCTCGGGGACTATGACCGGGCCGCGGACTGGTACGGGCGGGCGCTCGCCGAGCGGCTCGCGCGCGACGAGCGCGTGGACGCCGCCCGGCTGTACGGCCGTATCGCCACCGCGCACACCTACGCGGGCCGCTACGGCGAGGCGCTGCGCAACTGGCGGGCAGCCGTCACCGGACACCGCAAGAACGGCGATGTGGCCGCCCAGGCAAGGGCGTTGAGCGAGCTGGCACGTGTCCAGGAGTACGCCGGGCGGCCCGAGGAGTCGCTGCGCACCTGCCAGGAGGCGGCCGAGTGGGCGCGCCGCGCGGACGACGTACGACTGCAGGCCGCGTTGCAGCTCCGGCTGGCCGACACCCTGGACCGGCTCGGCGACCCGGCGGCCGCCCGGCTGCACCGGGGTGCGGCCGAGCGAATGCTGGGTGACGAGCTCCCGGAGAGCGCATCAACCAGGGAACAAGACGCTAACGCCTGCGAAATCCGTAGTACATCCGAAGAAGATTGATGCATTGAAAGGCTAGACAGAGGGAATCCCTTCATTAGACTGGCTCCGCCGCGTCCTTTCGTGGTGTCTCCCGGTGTGCTCGCGTACGTCGGGTATGACATGCAATGCCCCGGCTCGCACCGCCTCGGCATGCACAGCCCCAGAACCCTCTGAGCCAAGGACCGTGATCGACGTGTTGGTCGGCATCCCCCGCGAGGTCAAGAACAACGAGTTCCGGGTGGCCATCACCCCCGCCGGCGTGCACGAGCTGGTGCGCCACGGCCACCAGGTCCTCATCGAGCAGAACGCCGGTCTCGGCTCCTCGATCACGGACGACGAGTTCGTCGCCGCCGGTGCGCGGATCCTCGCCACCGCCGACGAGGTCTGGGCCGCCGCCGACCTGCTGCTCAAGGTCAAGGAGCCCATCGCGGAGGAGTACCACCGCCTCCGCAAGGACCAGACGCTCTTCACCTACCTGCACCTGGCCGCCTCCAAGGCGTGCACGGACGCGCTCGTCGAGTCCGGTACCACGGCGATCGCGTACGAGACCGTCGAGCTGCCCGGTCGCGCGCTGCCGCTGCTCGCCCCGATGTCGGAGGTCGCGGGCCGGCTGGCTCCGCAGGTCGGCGCCTACCACCTGATGCGCTCGGTCGGCGGTCGTGGTGTGCTCCCCGGTGGCGTCCCCGGCACGCAGCCCGCGCGGGCCGTCGTCATCGGCGGCGGTGTCTCCGGCTGGAACGCCACGCAGATCGCCGTCGGCATGGGCTTCCACGTCACCCTGCTCGACCGCGACATCAACAAGCTGCGCGAGGCGGACAAGGTCTTCGGCACCAAGGTCCGGGCGATCATGTCCAACTCGTTCGAGCTGGAGAAGGCCGTCCTGGACGCCGATCTCGTCATCGGTGCCGTCCTCGTCCCGGGCGCCAAGGCGCCGAAGCTCGTCACCAACGAACTTGTTTCGCGGATGAAGCCGGGAAGTGTTCTTGTCGACATCGCGATCGATCAGGGTGGCTGCTTCGAGGACTCGCGTCCGACCACCCACGCCGAGCCGACCTTCCCGGTCCACAGCTCGGTCTTCTACTGCGTCGCCAACATGCCGGGCGCCGTGCCGAACACGTCGACGTACGCGCTCACCAACGCCACGCTTCCGTACATCGTGGAGCTCGCGAACCGCGGCTGGGTCGAGGCGCTGCGCCGTGACGCCGCCCTCGCCAAGGGTCTCAACACTCATGACGGCAAGGTGGTTTACCGCGAGGTCGCCGAGGCGCACGGCCTTGAGCACGTCGAGCTTGAGTCCTTGCTCGGCTAAGTCATCAACGGGTAAAAAGGCGATACGTCAACACGGCTCGTCAACACCGCACACCGGGCCGGACCTTGCCCGACAAGGTCCGGCCCGGTGTGTGTCGGGTCACTTTGTGACACTCGTTCAACTCGCCGCGAAGGTAACTCTTTAGCCGATTCGTACACCGGTGAAACCTACTGTGCGACGGCCTTACGCCCTTGACAGAGGGGTGTTCGGTTGCCGACACATCGGGTCGGGTCCGGCGGATTGTGTTGCTGCGGACCGGTGACACGCCATAGAGTCGCCAACCGTCGGCATGGTGCCACGCTGACCTATCGAGAAGTTTCCTGGTCACCAAGGAGGTAAGACGACTTGTGAATGAGTCGACATTTACTCCCGGGGGTGGTCAACCAGGAATGCCGACGCGGGGCCAGGGCCCCACGGGGCTCGAGGCTGTCGGCTCCGTCGCTGTCCGCACCTTCGCAGCCCAGAAGAGTCCCCGGATGACTCAGACAGCACACCCGAGCATGGATGGCCATCACGTGAACGCCATGGCCGGCAACGGAAGTGGCGAGAACCGCACCCACTTCGCCGACTTCGACGAACTGCCCGAGGGGCACTTCTACGACCCCGACGCCGAGTACGAGCCCGATCCCGAGTACGCGGCCACGCTCGCGCCCGACGCGGCCCGTCAGCGCCGTGAGCGCGTGGGTCCGACCGGACGTCCGCTGCCGTACTTCCCGATCCCGGGCCCGCTGACCGATCACGGCCCCGCGACCATCGTCGCGATGTGCAACCAGAAGGGCGGCGTCGGCAAGACCACGTCGACCATCAACCTGGGTGCCGCGCTCGCGGAGTACGGACGCCGGGTCCTGCTCGTCGACTTCGACCCGCAGGGCGCGCTCTCGGTCGGTCTCGGCGTCAACCCGATGGAGCTCGACCTCACCGTCTACAACCTGCTCATGGAGCGGGGCATGGCGGCCGACGACGTACTCCTGAAGACAGCGGTCCCGAACATGGACCTGCTGCCCAGCAACATCGACCTGTCCGCCGCCGAGGTGCAGCTGGTGAGCGAGGTCGCACGTGAGTCCTCGCTCCAGCGCGCACTGAAGCCGCTGATGGCTGACTACGACTACATCTTGATCGACTGTCAGCCCTCGCTCGGACTGCTCACCGTCAACGCCCTGACGGCGGCCCACAAGGTGATCGTGCCCCTGGAGTGCGAGTTCTTCGCACTGCGCGGTGTCGCGCTGCTCACCGAGACCATCGAGAAGGTCCAGGAGCGGCTCAACCCCGAGCTGGAGCTCGACGGCATCCTCGCCACGATGTACGACTCCCGCACGGTGCACAGCCGTGAGGTGCTCGCGCGGGTGGTCGAGGCGTTCGACGATCACGTCTACCACACGGTCATCGGGCGCACGGTGCGCTTCCCGGAGACCACCGTCGCCGGTGAGCCGATCACCACGTACGCCTCCAACTCCGTCGGTGCCGCCGCTTATCGTCAGCTCGCCAGGGAGGTGCTCGCCCGGTGTCACGCCGAGTGAGTCTGCCGGGGGCCGACGAACTGTTCCGTACCACCGGGGGGATGGCGCTCCAGTCGTCCTCGCCGTCACGCCGGACGAACGGCGAGGCCCGGGTGCCGGGTCCTGCGGGCGAGAGCGACTCGGCTGCCGCCGGGGACGACGCGCCACAGTCGGTTCCCGTCCAGGGCGGCGACGGCGAGGGCGACGAACACGTCGCCGCTGATTCCGGCGCGGGGGGCTCCCGCAGCCGGGGTGCCGGTCCGGAGCGCTCCGGGCCAGGTCAGGCGGCGCAGGAAGGTTCTGCCGCCGGGCAGTCGCGCAAGCGCCGGGGCCAGGGGCAGGGGCGCCGGCCCAGCGGGCGGGAGCGGCACGACGAGAAGATCACCGTGTACGTGTCCGCCGAGGAACTCATCGATCTTGAGCACGCCCGCCTCGTGCTCCGCGGTGAGCACGGTCTCGCCGTCGACCGCGGGCGGATCGTCCGCGAGGCGGTCGCCGTCGTGCTCGCCGATCTCGAATCCCGTGGGGACGCGAGCATTCTCGTACGACGGCTTCGTGGGCGCTAGGAGGTAGCCTGCGAGCGCTATGCCCTCGTATGACGCTTCCGTTCCCGCCTCCGGCCCCGGCGCCGGCCGTCGGCGTGTTCTGGGGCGGGGGCCTGGTGCGGCTCCGCCTCCGGGCGAGGAGCCGGGGGTGCCGGCGGCGGAGGTCGAGCCCGAGGCTCCCGTAGAGGCCGCGGTTCCCGCCGTATCCGAGGCTCATGCCGAGCCTGAGCCCCAAGTCTTCGTCGAGCCTGAGCCCGAAGTTTTTGTCGAGCCCGAGCCCGAGACTTCCGCCGGGCTTGAGATCCTTGCCGCATCTGCGCCCGAGGCCGTCGCCGAGCCCGATGACGGTGTGTTCAAGGTGCGGCTCGCGAACTTCGAGGGGCCCTTCGACCTCCTGCTTCAGCTGATCTCGAAGCACAAGATGGACGTCACGGAAGTGGCGTTGTCGCGTGTCACCGACGAGTTCATGGCGCACATCCGGGCGATGGGGCCGGACTGGGATCTCGACCAGATGACCGAGTTCCTCGTCGTCGCGGCCACCCTGCTCGATCTCAAGGCGGCGCGGCTGCTGCCGTCGGCCGAGGTCGAGGACGAGGGGGATCTGGCGCTCCTGGAAGCCCGGGACCTGCTCTTCGCGCGGCTCCTGCAGTACCGCGCGTACAAGCAGATCGCTGACATCTTCAACGCCCGTCTGGTGGAGGAGGCTCGCCGCTATCCCCGTACCGTCGGGCTGGAGGACCATCACGCCGAGCTGCTGCCCGAGGTGGTCATCAGCATCGGGGCGGAGGGGTTCGCGAAGCTCGCCGTGAAGGCGATGCAGCCCAGACCCAAGCCGCAGGTGTACGTCGACCACATCCACGCGCCGCTGGTCAGTGTGCAGGAGCAGGCGGGGATCATAGTGGCGCGGCTGAAGGAGCTGGGGGCGGCCAGTTTCCGTGACCTGGTCGACGACACCGACGACACCCTGACCGTCGTGGCCCGCTTTCTCGCCTTGCTGGAGCTGTACCGCGAGAAGGCCGTGTCGCTGGACCAGGACGAGGCCCTCGAGGAGCTGGTCGTGCGCTGGACCGGTGGGGACAGTGACGAGCAGCCGAAGGTG
Source organism: Streptomyces sp. NPDC058470 (assembly GCF_042721055.1). NCBI lineage: Bacteria > Bacillati > Actinomycetota > Actinomycetes > Kitasatosporales > Streptomycetaceae > Streptomyces > Streptomyces sp. NPDC058470. Next base: position 87,012 of record NZ_JBHXMF010000028.1, on the reverse strand, counting down.
ACGGACGAGTTCGACCGGCCGCCCGAGGTGCCCAAGGAGGAGAAGAAGGCGTGAGCGAGGACACCACCGAGATCCCGGCCGGGCCGCGCACCGTCGCCGACCTCGATCTCAAGCCCGCCCTGGAGGCCGTACTCATGGTCGTGGACGAACCCGCGACCGTGGAGCACCTCTCGAAGATCCTGGAGCGGCCGAAGCGGCGGATCGCGGACGCGCTGCGTGAGCTGGCCGACGAGTACACCGTCCAGGGACGCGGCTTCGAGCTGCGGCTCATCGCGGGCGGATGGCGGTTCTACACCCGGCCCGAGTACGCGACGGCCGTCGAACGCTTCGTCCTGGACGGGCAGCAGGCCCGGCTCACCCAGGCCGCCCTGGAGACCCTGGCGGTCGTCGCGTACCGCCAGCCGGTCAGCCGATCCAGGGTCTCGGCGGTCCGCGGAGTGAACTGTGACGGCGTGATGCGCACCCTCCTGCAGCGCGGTCTGGTCGAGGAGGCGGGCACGGAACCCGAAACAGGTGCGATCCTGTACAGGACGACGAACTACTTCCTGGAGCGAATGGGCCTGCGCGGCCTGGACGAGCTCCCGGAGCTCGCGCCCTTCCTCCCAGAGGCGGACGCGATCGAAGCAGAGACGCTGGAAGGGGTCCCGTCGTTCGATCCGGACGCACCGGATGCAGATGCAGACGACACGACGACGACGGAACTTTGATGCGAAGCAGTGGCAGCGGTAGTGGCAGGAACAGCGGGCGCGGCACCCCCCGCGGGACCGGCGGGGGCGGTAACCCGCGCGGGTCCGGTGGAGGCGGCAGCTCCCGCGGGACCGGTGGGGGTGGCAGCTCTCGCGGGGCCAGTGGGGGCGGCAGTCCCCGCGGAGCCGGTGGGGGCGGCAGCTCTCGCGGGACCGGTGCGGGTAACTCTCGCGGGACCGGTGGGAGTGGCAGCGCCCGGGGTACCGGTGCGGGCGGCTCCCAGCCGAGGAGCGCGGGAGGGCGCGACGAGCAGCCGAAGCGCGCCGGCAAGCCCCGTCCCGAGGAGCGCCGCTACGACGTAGGACCCGCCGCGTCCCACGAGGGACCGAAGTCCGGTCGCGGCAACGCGGCCCGCGGCGGCGCCAAGGGCGGTCCCAAGCAGGGCCAGCAGCGCGGCGGCCGTACGGAGCCCGCGCGTTCCCGCGAGTTCGAGACGCGGGCCGAGGAGCGCAACCGGGACCGGTACGCGGGCAAGCCGGAGATCAAGACGCCCAAGACGCACCCCGGGGCGGAGGAGGAGGGCGAGCGCCTGCAGAAGGTGCTCGCGCGCGCGGGCTATGGCTCGCGGCGTGCCTGTGAGGAGCTGGTCGAGCATTCCCGGGTCGAGGTCAACGGCGAGATCGTCGTCGAGCAGGGCATGCGCGTCGACCCGGAGAAGGACGAGATCAAGGTCGACGGGCTGACCGTGGCCACGCAGTCGTACCAGTTCTTCTCGCTGAACAAGCCCTCCGGTGTCGTCTCGACCATGGAGGACACCGAGGGCCGTCAGTGCCTCGGCGACTACGTGACGAACCGCGAGACGCGGCTCTTCCACGTAGGGCGGCTCGACACCGAGACCGAGGGCGTCATCCTGCTCACCAATCACGGTGAACTGGCGCACCGCCTGACCCACCCCAAGTACGGCGTGAAGAAGGTCTACCTCGCGCACATCGTGGGTCCGATCCCGCGCGACCTGGGCAAGCAGCTCAAGAACGGCATCCAGCTGGAGGACGGGTACGCGAAGGCGGACCACTTCCGTGTCGTCGAGCAGACCGGCAAGAACTACATGGTCGAGGTGACCCTGCACGAGGGCCGCAAGCACATCGTGCGCCGCATGCTCGCGGAGGCCGGCTTCCCGGTCGACAAGCTGGTGCGCGTCTCCTTCGGCCCGATCGCCCTCGGCGACCAGAAGTCCGGCTGGCTGCGCCGCCTTTCGAACACCGAGGTCGGCATGCTCATGCAGGAGGTCGACCTCTAGGAGTGCCCTGGGGCGCCCGTAGGGGTGCCCGTCGTTTCGGCCGGTTCCGGGATTGCCCCGGGACCGGCCGATGCGTTTTCCGCTCGCCGGGGGTCTGTACCGGTGAGGGAAGGGGGCGCGCGATGGGCGCCACGAGGGAGACGTGTCCGCCGGCCCGGCGGTCGTACGAGGGGTACGCCGGGCGGGGCTGCTTGCACTTGAGTGTCACACGTACGTGCCTGACGGCCCTGGAGGGCCGTGTGCGCCGTCCGCCGCACTCCGGGCCCGGTGGGCCGGGAAACGCGCCCGAGGAGCCTCTGAGGGCCTCTGGGACGGATGTGTCGACGTGAACTCCGCGGAGCTGCTGGAACGGTCGCTCGCGTACGCGCTGGGCAGCGTCGCCGTCGTGGCGCCGGGGAGTCTGGGGCGGCCCACGCCGTGCGCCCGGTGGGACCTGGGGGAGTTGCTCGGGCACCTCGACGACTCGGTGGACGCGCTCTACGAAGGGGTCGCCGCAGGGCGCGTCGGCCTGTGCCCCTCGCCGTGGGCCGCCGATCCCGTGTGTGCCTTCCGGAGGCGGGCGTGCGCGCTGCTCGGCGCCTGGGCGGTGATGTCCGACGAGGTGCCGTCGGCCGAGCCTTCGGTGGGAGTGGGGGACCGGTTGCTGGATCTCGGGCTTCTGGCGTCCGTCGGCGCCGTCGAGATCGCCGTACACGGATGGGACGTCGCGCAGGCGTGCGGGCGGCCGCGGCCGATTCCGCCGGCGCTCGCGACCGAACTGCTTCCTGTGGCGCGGTGCTTCGTGGCGGACGCGGACCGGGGTGGGCGTTTCGCCGAAGCGGTGGGCGTGCCGTCGTCCTGGTCCCGGCCCGAGGACCGGCTGCTGGCCTTCCTGGGGCGGCGCCCGAGCCCGCCGCGATTCCTTGCCGGGCCGGGTCTCGCCTGCCTTCCTTGACCTCACCGGAGCAAGGGCGTGGGGCCCTTGTGGCGGGAGCGCCGGTGGCGGTGTCGCCACTGTCCCGACCCGCCGACAGACGCTCGAATCAGCCCACTTGAAGGGTTGTGTGAGCTCGCTCACCTCACTTATAGTCGTGATGACTATTAGTCGTCCTGACCATAAACAGGGGGTGGGCGGACGTGCTCGCACGGGAAGGTCGAGCGCCTGGCGGCAACGCACCCGAGGGCTACGACAAGTACGCGTTCGAGCCCTTCGCCGTCACCGTCGACCTGGCCGTCCTGACGGTCCGTGCGGGCGCCCTCCAGGTGCTGCTCGTCGAGCGCGGGCAGGAGCCCTACCTGGGCCGCTGGGCGCTGCCCGGCGGTTTCGTGCTGCCGCACGAGTCGGCGGAGACGGCGGCGCGGCGCGAACTCGCCGAGGAGACCGGCCTGTCGGACATCTCCGGGCTCCACCTCGAACAGCTGCGGACGTACAGCGAGCCCCGCCGCGACCCCAGGATGCGCGTCGTCTCCGTCGCCTTCGCCGCGCTGCTCGCGGACCCTCCCGAGCCGCACGGCGGCGGTGACGCGGCGCAGGCCCAGTGGCTGCGGTACAACGCGCTCGATCCGCTCGCCTTCGATCACGACCGGATCCTCGCCGACGCCCACGAACGCGTCGGCGCCAAGCTCGAGTACAGCTGTCTCGCCACGTCCTTCTGCCCGCCCGAGTTCACCCTCGGAGAGCTGCGGCAGGTGTACGAGACCGTGTGGGGAACGGCGCTCGACCGGCCCAACTTCCGGCGCAAGGTGCTTGCCACGCCGGGCTTCGTCGACCAGGTCCCGGGTGCCGCGCGCCTCACCGGGGGCCGCGGCAAACCCGCCGCGCTCTACCGCGCGGGCGGCGCCACCACTCTGCACCCGCCCCTGCTGCGTCCCACCCAGGAAGGACGACCCACATGACCACCACGACGCTCGCGAAACGTGCCGCCACCGGATCCCTGCTCGGTCTCGCCCTCGGCGACGCGATGGGGTTCCCGACCGAGTTCAACTCCGTGCCGGCGATTCTCGCCAAGTGCGGTCCCTGGCGCGAGATGGAGCTGCCCAGGCCCGCGATCGTCACGGACGACACCCAGATGACGCTGGCACTGGCGCGCGGCCTGCGGACGGCGATGGACCGCGGCCTGCTCGGCCCGCTGCGGATGGAACGGCCGGTGCGCGAGGAGTTCGTGGACTGGTACCAGTCGCCCGACAACAACCGCGCCCCCGGCCGCACCTGCCTCGTCGCCTGCAACCTCCTGAAGAACGAGAAGCGCCCCTGGCGGGAGGCCAGCCAGATCGGCTCCAAGGGGTGCGGCGCCAACATGCGGGTGGCGCCCGTCGGGCTGGTGCGCGGGCTGAGCGAGGAACAGCGCGCGGGCGCCGCCCAGTTGCAGGCCGCCCTCACCCACGGGCACCCCACGGCGCTCGCCGCCGCCGACCTCACCGCGCACGCGATCTGGCTCCTCGCCAACGGAACCGAGCCGGTGGGGCTGGTCGGCCGGCTGCGCTCGTACGCGTACGAGAACCGCCACAACTACCACTCCCGCTGGCTCGGCGACCTGTGGACCCGAGGCCAGGACCCCACGGCGGAGCACTTCATCGGGCGCGGCTGGGACGAGTGCCTGGAGACCCTTGACCACCTCAGGCACGCACTGCGCACGGTCTCGCCCGAGGCCGACCCGTGCCTCGCCACCGGCGGGGGCTGGGTCGCCGAAGAGGCGCTCGCCACCGGCCTGTTGTGCTTCCTGATGTTCGTGGACGAACCCCTCACCGCCCTGCGCCGGGCCGCCTGCACCTCCGGCGACTCCGACTCCATCGCGTGCCTGACCGGCGCCTTCGCGGGGGCGTACCACGGTTCGGACGCGTGGCCGACCTCGTGGGCCGACCGTATCGAGTACCAGGGCGACCTCATGTCGCTGGGAGCGCTCTGGGACGCTTGAGGGATGACCGATCTTCTCGACATCGACCTGAAGGCAGTGGTGTCCGAACAGCCCGACCCGCTGCTGTTCGCCACCGTCTCCGGAGCGCACCTCTACGGATTTCCCGTCGCGTGACTCGGACGTCGATCTGCGGGGCGTGCACCTCCTGCCGACGGCCGAACTGGTCGGGCTGCGCGACCCGGACGAGACCCGGTCCCGGATGTGGGAGCAGAACGGGATCGAGATGGACCTGGTCACCCACGACCTCCGCAAGTTCGTACGACTGATGCTGCGCCGCAACGGCTATGTCCTGGAGCAGCTGCTCTCGCCGCTGGTCGTGCACACCACGGACGCCCACCGGGAACTGGCCGCCCTCGCCCCCGGCGTCCTCACCAGCCATCACGCCCACCACTACCGGGCCCGCCGCGGAGCGGCTGATGTCAACGTGCGACCACGCAGTGGCGGCTCTTCGAGAAGACCGGCGAACTCAAGCCGCTGCTCTACACGTTCCGTGTGCTGCTCACCGGTATCCACCTGATGCGCAGTGGTGAGGTGCAGGCCGATCTGCGCACGCTCATCGGGGAGACCGAGGCCCCCGCCTACCTGCCGGACCTGATCGCCGCGAAGGCGGAGCGGGAGCACGGGACCGCGGACGTACGCCGCGCGCGCGTGGAGGCCGATGTCGAGCGGCTGCAGGGTCTGCTGGACGAGGCGCAGGGCGTGTCAGCGCTGCCGGACGCTCCGTCCGTGTACGACGCCCTGCACGCGTTCGTCGTGCGGGTCCGGCTGGAGGGCTTTCGGGGGCACGGCGAAGGCTGAGGCGCGGCGGGTGCGGACCAGGAAGTCCTCGACGCGTGCCTGGTCCGGCTCGGCGGGGAGCGGGCTGCGGCCGGCCGCCTCGTCGGCCTCCGTCCCCAGCCGGGTCATCCAGGTCTCGAACCGCGGCCAGGGGACCTCGCCCCGCTTCACCGTGAGCAGCGGCTCGCGTTGGTCGCCGACGTCGATCGTGAGCTCGCCGGTGCGCAGCAGGTCACGGGAGCTCATCAGCAGGCGGAGGAGGTGCATGGCGTGCTTCCAGCGCGGGGCGCCGTGCCGGCGTACGTCCGCCTCCAGCTTCTTGCGCTGGCCGAGCGCGTAGCGGGTGAACGTCTCGTGAGCCCGCCGGGACAGGAACGCCTCGCGCAGGGCGAGGAGTTCGCGGCCCGTGTCGTCGACGTGCTCCACGACAGGGGAGTGCAGGCACTCCAGGATGTTCGGGTTCGCGCGCAGGGCCAGCTCGCAGAAGCGCTCCAGCTCCCAGCTGAACTGCTCCTCCGCCGGGCCCTCGACATGGGTCGGCGGCTTCTCGAAGCGCCAGAAGAGCGGGGTCGGGGCGAGGAACACGCCCCGGCGGTCCGTGTCGCTCGTGTCCGTGGCCAGGCCGAAGGCGCGCGAACCCATCACGCAGGAGTAGATCGTGTGGTCGCGCACCAGGGCCTCGGAGTCCATGTCCGGAGCGTACGTGCCGGCCTCACGCCAGGGTGATCGAATTTCCCTCGACCTTGATCTGCTTCTCGGGCAGCGGCTGTGTCGCCGGGGAGTGGGCCACCGAGCCGTCCTGGATGCTGAACTTGCTGCCGTGGCAGGTGCAGTTGATGGTGCCGTCCGAGACATTTGCCACCGGGCACAGCTGGTGGGTGCAGATGTTGGAGAAGGCCTTGAACTGGTCCTTCTCCGGCTGGGTCACCACGACCTGCGCGTCCTTGAAGATCTTGCCGCCGCCGACCGGGATGTCGGTCGTCTTCGCCAGTTCCTGTCCGGCGGAGGCGCCGGCGGACGCCGAGTCGCTGCTGCCGCCGTACTCGCTGCAGCCCGCGACGAGAGCTGCCGCGCCGCTCGTGAGGAGAACCGTGCGCCGCGTCGGTCGATGGGTCATGTTGTCACTCCGAAGGTGCGGAAGAACCAGAGGGCGGACGTCAGCCAGATGACGGTGAGGACGGTGAACACGAGTCCGCCGATGATCGGCAGCAGCCAGCCGGGCAGTCGCTCCGAACGGAGCAGCAGCATCTTGGCACTGAAGGCACCGAAGAAGAAGCAGCCCAGGAGAGAGTGCCACAAAACGCGCGATTCGTACGTCTGGTAGCCGAGCGCGTACAGGCAGTGCACCGCGACCGGCACCGCCACGAGGAACGCGATCCGCCCCGACCAGCGGTGCAGCGCCGCCGACCAACCCGGCCCCGGCAGCTTCCCGTACACCATGAACGCCGAGACGACCTGGACGAGCGCGAAGGTGAACGCCACCGTCGCGAGCCAGGACTTCACGGCGCCCGTGCTGCTGAAGCCGGCGAGGTTGAAGGCGGTGCCCGCGGGGTCGTGGACCTTGCCGTACACGCCGAGACCGACCGCCACCGCCGCGGCGACCAGGGCCGGGACGAGATAGCGGGCCGGGTGTGGACGGCCGTGGGCGGGCGGGGGAGTCGGGAAGCCCCGGGTGGCGGCGTTCGGATCCACGGTCATGAACGGCTCCCTGCGGCAGCGGGGGTCGGATGATGGGGACGAGCGGGGGTCAGGGGATGACGGGCCGGGCGGTGAGCTGCTCGCCGTCGATCGTCACGACGCCGGTCGACGGGTCGATCTCGGGCGCCGGTGAGGGCTTGTCGTCGCGCTTGAGGATGCCGACCTGATCGCCGCCGGGAAGCACGATCCAGCCGCCGTCGACCTTGGCGCCACGCACGGTGGCCGTCGCCCGGTAGAGCCCGGACGGCTTGACCGCCTTGTCGGCGGTGAAACCGTAGCGCTGCCCGTTCAGGTCGACCGTGCCGCGGATCCGCCTGCCGTCCTGGAGCGTGCCGTTCAGTTCGGCGCCCTGCTTGCCGGTCAGCTTCATGGTGCCGTCGTCCTTGACGGCGCCCTTCAGCCACGACTCCTTGTCGTGGCCGTCGCAGAAGTACGCGATCGCCTTGCCGTCGCGCACGGAGACCGCGATCGCCGAGGAGTCGTCGTCGGTACGGCCCGCGTAGTCGGCGTTGGGCTGCGCGGTCCTCGACGGTGTCGGCGACGGGGACGGCTTGCTCGCGCTGGGTGCCGGGCTGGGTGTCGCGCTCGGCGAGGCGGTCGCGGCGGGCACCTCCTCCTGATAGGACGACGCGCTCTTCGTCCCCGTCGTCGCGTTGAGCGACAGCAGGAACAAGCCGAGCACCAGTCCCGCGAGCAGGGTGACAAGGGGTCCTGGACGCTTCATTCGGGCCATGCGGGCCTCCCCCGAGGCGAGTCTCCCGGCCATGAGAGCGGATCCGCGCCCCGGCGTCCAGAGGCGCACAGGTGCGTTCTCACTACAAGTGGCGGAATAGGGCAATTCGAGTGACATTGGCAGAGTTCGAGGCCGGGCGGTGACCTGCACCCGGCCGCACTCCTGAAAGGCGTGACCATGGCGGGTAACGATCTCGGCAGCCTGCTCGGCGGTCTCCTCGGCGGAGGCCAGGGCAGTACGTCCGGTGGTTCCGGCGCGGGCATCCTGGGGGCGCTGCTCCAGTCCCTGGCCGGCGGTTCGGGCACCGGTTCGAGCAGCGGTTCGGGCGGCGGCAACCCGCTGGGCGGACTTCTGGAGATGCTCACCAGGTCCGGGCTCACCGCGCAGAAGGACTCCTGGGTCGGCACCGGCGAGAACCAGCCCGTGACCGGCGCGCAGATCCAGCAGGCGCTGCCCGACGAGACGCTCAAGCAGGTCGCCGAACAGGCCGGGGTCACCTCGGACCAGGCCGCGGGGGCGATCGCCCAGACCCTGCCCCGGGCGGTCGACAAGCTGAGCCCGAACGGCGTGCTGCCGGCCGCCTCCCTGGAGGACCTCATCAAGGCGCAGCAGGTCTGACACCTCGCGGTGCGTGCGCGGCCCCCGTCTCGTCAGCCGGGCGCCGCGCACCCGCGCGTTGCGGGCTGACTACGCTGGTGTGACAAGACGTATACGTACATCAGCAAGGAGCATCACCGTGGCGGTACGAGCGGTCCGGGGCGCCGTCCAACTGGAGCGGGACGAGGCCGGCCACATGGACGAGCAGGTCAGCGAGCTGCTCACCGCCGTCCTGGAGCGGAACGGCCTCACCACCGATGACCTGATCAGCATCTGGTTCACCGCGACGCCCGATCTGCACAGCGACTTCCCGGCGGCCGCCGCGCGGGGGCTCGGCATCGTCGACGTGCCGCTGATCTGCGCGCAGGAACTGGAGATCGAAGGCGCAATGCCCCGAGTCGTACGAGTCCTCGCGCACATCGAGTCCGACAAGCCCCGCGCCGACATCGCGCACGTCTACCTCGGCGCCGCGGGCGCACTCCGCAAGGACATCGCCCAGTGAGAACCGCCCTCGTCATCGGCACCGGACTGATCGGTACGTCGGCCGCCCTGGCCCTCGTGGCTCGCGGCGTCGTGGTCCACCTCGCCGACCACGACCCGGAGCAGGCTCGTACGGCGGCCGCGCTCGGCGCAGGTACCGACGAGGCGCCGGACGGTCGCGTCGACCTCGCGATCGTGGCCGCGCCGCCCGCACATGTGGCCGTGACCCTCGCGGACGCCATGCGGCGCGGGGTGGCCCGCGGCTACCTCGACGTGGCGAGCGTCAAGGGCGGCCCGCGCCGGGAGCTGGAGGCGCTCGGCCTCGACCTCTCGTCGTACATCGGCTCGCACCCCATGTCGGGCCGCGAGAAGTCGGGGCCGCTGGCCGCCACCGGGGACCTCTTCGAAGGGCGCCCGTGGGTATTGACGCCCACCCGGGACACGGACACCGAGGTGCTCAACCTCGCCCTCGAACTCGTGTCGTACTGCCGTGCCGTACCCGTCGTCATGGACGCGGACGCGCACGACCGGGCCGTCGCGCTCGTCTCGCACATGCCGCATCTGGTGTCCAGCATGGTCGCCGCGCGCCTGGAGCACGCCGAGGAGACGGCCGTACGCCTCTGTGGCCAGGGCATCCGTGACGTGACGCGGATCGCCGCCTCCGACCCGGCGATGTGGATCGACATCCTGTCCGCCAACCCGGGCCCGGTCGCCGACCTCCTCGCGGACGTCTCCGCCGACCTCGACGAGACGGTCCAGGCCCTGCGCGCCCTCCAGTCCTCCGACGAGGAGAAGCGCCGCGAGGGCGCCGACGGGATCGCGGACGTCCTGCGGCGCGGGAACGCCGGCCAGGTCCGTGTTCCCGGCAAGCACGGCTCGGCGCCGCGTGCCTACGAGGTCGTGGCCGTCCTCATCGACGACCAGCCAGGACAGCTCGCCCGCATCTTCGCCGATGCCGGGATGGCGGGGGTCAACGTCGAGGACGTACGCATCGAACATGCGACCGGGCAGCAGGCCGGCCTGGTGCAGCTGATGGTGGAGCCGAAGGCGGCGCCGGTGCTGAGTGCCGCGCTGCGGGAGCGGGGCTGGGCGCTGCGGCATTAGCGGTTCGCCGCGAGGGCGCGGTGTGCGGGCTCTCCTGCGCCGGCCCAGGAAGGGCCAGTAATACGGGGTCCGTGGAGCCAGTAACCTTGTGCGGGGCGCGATCGCGTCCCGCACAGACCTCCGCCCCGCACCAGGAAGGTGTTCCCACCGTGGAAAACGGCGCCGCCCGGACCGTACCGGCTGTGATTGTCGCGATTGACGGCCCCTCCGGCACGGGCAAGTCGAGCACCTCGAAGGCGGTGGCCTCGCAGCTCGGGCTGAGCTACCTGGACACGGGCGCCCAGTACCGGGCGATCACCTGGTGGATGGTGAGCAACGGGATCGACGTCACCGACCCGAGCGCGATCGCGGCCGCCGCGGGCAAGCCGGAGATCATCTCCGGCACCGACCCGGCCGCTCCGGCCATCACCGTCGACGGGACCGATGTCGCGGGCCCGATCCGCACGGACGAGGTCACCTCCAAGGTGAGCGCCGTCAGCGCGGTGCCCGAGGTGCGCGCGCGGATCACCGAGCTGCAGCGTTCGATCGCGGCAGGCGCGGAGGGCGGGATGGTCGTCGAGGGGCGTGACATCGGGACGACCGTGCTGCCCGACGCCGACCTGAAGATCTTCCTCACCGCGTCCGCGGAGGCGCGTGCCGCCCGGCGCAGCGGTGAGCTGAAGGGCGCCGACATCAACGCCACCCGGGAGGCTCTGGTCAGGCGGGACGCGGCCGACTCCAGCCGTAAGACGTCCCCGCTCGCCAAGGCCGACGACGCGGTCGAGGTGGACACCTCCGACCTCACACTCCAGCAGGTCATCGAGTGCGTCGTCACCCTCGTCGAGGAGAAGCGGGCCGCGAAGTGACCGAAGCACCATCGGTACGGGGTGCCGAGGTCGGGCGCCGTATCGGCGTCGGACTGATGTACGGCCTGTGGAAGCCGCGGGTTCTCGGCGCCTGGAAGGTACCCGCGAGCGGCCCGGTGATCCTGGCCGTGAACCACGCGCACAACATCGACGGACCGATGGTCATGGGCGTGGCGCCCAGGCCCACCCACTTCCTGATCAAGAAGGAAGCGTTCATCGGGCCGCTCGACCCCTTCCTGCTCGCCATCGGCCAGCTGAAGGTGGACCGCTCGGTCGCCGATCGCACGGCGATCACCCAGGCGCTCGGCGTCCTCGACAACGGAGGGGTCCTCGGAATCTTCCCGGAGGGCAGCAGGGGCGAGGGCGACTTCGCCTCGCTGCGGGCCGGGCTCGCGTACTTCGCCGTACGCGGCGGGGCGCCCATCGTCCCGGTGGCGGTACTGGGAAGTTCCGAGCGGAGCGGCCGGTTGACCAAGGGGTTGCCCCCGCTGCGCAGCAGGGTCGACGTCGTCTTCGGCGACCCCTTCGAAGCGGGCGACGGCAGCGGACGGCGTACGCGCAAGGCCCTCGACGAGGCGACCGTACGCATCCAGAAGCAGCTGACCGCGCACCTGGAGAACGCCAGGCGCCTCACCGGGCGCCGGGAAAACGCCGGGCGCCCCATCGGGCACTAGGCGACACTTGAGTAGTGGATCTCCCGATATACGGGGGGCCACCGATCACCACGATGAACTACGAGGTACGGACTTCATGAACGACCACATCCAGCCCGACGGCTCGGCAGGCTCTGCCGAGCACGAGCACGGGGCGCTTGGCGATGCCGAGTACGCGGAGTTCATGGAGCTCGCCGCGGAAGAGGGCTTCGATGTCGAGGACGTCGAGGGCGCGCTCGGGGAGGCGGGCCACGGTCCGCTGCCGGTGCTCGCCGTCGTCGGCCGTCCCAATGTCGGCAAGTCGACTCTGGTGAACCGGATCATCGGCCGCCGTGAGGCGGTCGTCGAGGACAAGCCCGGCGTCACCCGCGACCGCGTCACCTACGAGGCCGAGTGGGCGGGCCGCCGCTTCAAGCTCGTCGACACCGGCGGCTGGGAGCAGGACGTCCTCGGCATCGACGCCTCCGTGGCCGCGCAGGCCGAGTACGCGATCGACGCGGCCGACGCGGTCGTCTTCGTCGTCGACGCCAAGGTCGGCGCCACGGACACCGACGAAGCCGTCGTACGACTGCTGCGCAAGGCCGGCAAGCCCGTGGTCCTGTGCGCCAACAAGGTCGACGGACTGAGCGGCGAGGCCGATGCCTCGTACCTCTGGGCCCTGGGCCTCGGCGAGCCGCACCCCGTCTCCGCCCTGCACGGCCGCGGCACCGGCGACATGCTGGACGCCGTCCTGGAGGCGCTGCCCGACGCCCCGGCGCAGACCTTCGGCGTCGCGGTCGGCGGCCCCCGCCGTATCGCTCTCATCGGCCGCCCGAACGTCGGCAAGTCCTCGCTGCTGAACAAGGTGGCCAACGAGGACCGCGTGGTCGTCAACGAGGTGGCCGGCACCACCCGTGACCCGGTCGACGAGCTCATCGAACTCGGCGGTATCACCTGGAAGTTCATCGACACGGCGGGCATCCGCAAGCGGGTCCACCTCCAGCAGGGCGCCGACTACTACGCCTCGCTGCGGACGGCCGCGGCGGTGGAGAAGGCCGAAGTCGCCGTCATCCTGATCGACGCCTCCGAGACCATCTCCGTCCAGGACCAGCGCATCGTCACGATGGCCGTCGAGGCCGGGCGGGCGATCGTCCTCGCCTTCAACAAGTGGGACACCCTCGACGAGGAGCGCCGCTACTACCTGGAGCGCGAGATCGAGACCGAGCTCCTCCAGGTCGCGTGGGCGCCGCGGGTGAATGTCTCCGCGCGCACCGGGCGGCACATGGAGAAGCTCGTCCCGGCGATCGAGGCGGCCCTGGAGGGCTGGGAGACCCGCGTGCCGACCGGCCGTCTGAACGCCTTCCTCGGTGAGCTGGTCGCCGCCCATCCGCACCCGGTCCGCGGTGGCAAGCAGCCGCGCATCCTCTTCGGCACGCAGGCGGGCACCAAGCCCCCGCGGTTCGTGCTCTTCGCCTCCGGCTTCATCGAGCACGGCTACCGGCGCTTCATCGAGCGCCGGCTGCGCGAGGAGTTCAGCTTCGAGGGGACGCCGATCCACATCTCGGTGCGGGTGCGCGAGAAGCGCGGCGCCAAGAAGAAGTAGTCATGGAAAAGGGCGGCTCCTCTCTTTGAGGAGTCGCCCTTTTCGCTGTGTTCTCAGAGCCCCGTGTTCTCAGATCCCCCTGCGCGGCGCGGGCGGCAGCGCGGCCGGGACGTGGTGCATTGCGGTGCTGTGCTGTTGCTGCCGTCCGCTCGTGTGCTGCCGCGCGGAGTACGCCCCCGCGCTGTACGAGCTGTAGGAGCCGTACGAACTGAACGAGCTGAACGAGTTCGTGCTCTGCGGGAGGTTCCCGAAGGCCGCGAAGCCCAGCTCCTCCTCGCCGTGGCGGTCGCCGGGCAGGGCCCTGAAGGATCTGACCCACTCGGCGTAGAGCGCGTCGTAGATCGGCGTGGCCGATGGGCCGCCCGGGGGGTCCTGGGCCGGCCGCGCGACGGGGACCGGCTGGTAGGGCTGGCGGCGGGGGACGTCGTAGGTGTGCACGTACGTGCCAACGACCCCGGCCCCGCTACGGATGCGGCCAACGCGTGGCTTTCGCAGGTCACCTGGAGGGCGCGGCGACTGTCCAGGGCACATGGAGGGGCGCAGCGTCGGTCCCGGTCGCTGGGAGGGTGCGGCGCCTGTCCAGGGTCGCCGGGAGGGTGCGGCGCCTGTCCAGGTCACCTCACCGGGACGGTGCGGCGCCCGTGGCTGGTCGTGCCCGTGCGACGGAGCCGCGTAGGTGTCGCGGCCCCGCGCGCCCCTGTTGGGCGCCGCAGTCTCCCGGCTCAACCCGGCGGAGCGCTCAGGTCCCGGCGAGCGGCAGCGCGCTGGCGACGAGCTTGCCGTTGGCGGCGGCCTTGTCCAGGGCGTCGCGCAGCAGGTCCTCGCGGGGCTGGCGGCCGATCGAGCCGACCGGGGCCGCGAACAGGAGTACCTGCTGGTGCTTGTTGGCGGCCGCGCGCCAGCTGTCGGCGACCTGGAGCGCCTGGTGTGCCTGCCACCAGGCGACTGGCGAGCCCCCGCCGGTGCCCGGCTGGAGCACGGCGTGCAACTGGCCGGCGGCGAGCAGCACGGACCAGCCGTGCAGCACGGGCGGCACCGAGTTCAGCCCGGTCACCGGCATGAAGCCCTGCTCGATGAGGAGGGGCAGGAAGTCGTCGCCGATGTCGGTCGAGCCGGGGCGAACGATGGGCCCGGTCGGTTCGACGACCAGCGCCGGATGCAAGTCACCGTCGATCAGGAGGAGTCCGCTGGTGACACCGAGCACGGCCTGCTCGGGCCCGGCGCCCACCGGCCCGCCCTCGGCGGCGATCGAGCGGACGGCGCCCTGGAGTTGTTCCTCGGTGACCTGGACGACCTGCGAGGGCAGGCAGGTCGCGTGGGCGAAGGCAAGGACGGCGGTCTCGTCGCCGATGAACAGGACGGTGCTGGTGCGCTCCTGTTGCGAATCGCCCTGGGTGCGGCAGGACGTGCAGTCGTAACTGCCCGGGGCGTTCTCTCCGGCGAGCAGCCGGTCGGCTTCTTCGTCGCCGATCTCGGCGCGTACGTCGTCGCTGACGTCGAGCATGCGCGGCACGCTGGCTCCTCGGGATGCGGTGCGTGGCGATGCCGGGTGGCCCCGGCACCTGAATCCGGGGGTCCCCGGCTCATGAAGATGACAACGGGCGATCTGTGGCCGGAGTCACGCCCGGGAGCGAACGGAATCGAACCATCCGAAGCGCAGCGTGAGGTCGCCCGCGGAATCCGTCACTCCGAGCCAACTTCTCGGGGTACTAGGGAAGTTGAGCCGGTGAACTGGGTCACAGATCACCGGGCCGACAGGTCGACATATCAGGAAATCACCCTATGAAGTGGGTGGCCGAATTTCGCCGATACCGTCGGTAACGGTGAACTGGCCTCGAATGACAAGGAGTTGGTTGATATCGGTCGGTCGGCTCCATAGATTCCTCCGCCGTGTGCAACGAGCACCGCTCGGGTACGTCCGCCGGTCGAACCAGCCGGCTCGCAGTACAGCCTCCGGCGGACGGGGTGGAGCGCGACAACCGGCGTCATACGCGCGGGGAGTCGCGCCCTGTCCTGGGGGACCCCGGGTCCGTGGAGAGGGATTTGTATGTCCGCATGTGCCGAGAACAACAGCACTCATAAGGTTCGTACGACGCGTACGACGGCGGTCCTCGCAGGGGCGGCCCTGCTCGCCCCGCTCGGACTGCTCGCCACAAGTGGCAGCGCCGCGGCGGCCGACAGCGGAGTGTGGGACCGCATCGCCCAGTGCGAGAGCGGCGGAAACTGGCACATCAACACCGGAAACGGCTACTACGGAGGGCTGCAGTTCTCCGCGAGTACCTGGCAGGCGTATGGCGGTGGCGCCTACGCGTCGACCGCCGACAAGGCGTCCAAGGGCGCCCAGATAGCCGTCGCGACCAAGGTCCAGCGTGCGCAGGGGTGGGGCGCGTGGCCCACCTGTTCGGCGCGGGCCGGAGCGTCCGGCAGCGCGCCCGCGTCCTCGGGCGCCGGGTCGTCCGGAGGATCGGCGACCACGAAGTCAGCACCCAAGTCGGCACCCAAGGCCGCACCCAAGGCGGCCCCGTCGAAGGCGCCCGAGCGTCCGTCGGGCGATCACGCGAACCGGAGTTCGTCCCGCGGCGACTACACGGTCCGCAGCGGTGACACGCTGGGCGCCATCGCGGCGTCGCACGGGACCACCTGGCGGAAGATCTACGCCGCCAACAAGGCCGTCATCGGCGGCGATCCCGATCTGATCCTGCCCGGGCAGCGGCTCGACCTCTGAGCCCCTCCCGACGCTCTCTCGTGAGCGCGGGGTCCTGGGCACGAGCTCTTGGGCGTGGGGCCCTGTCCGGCCGGTCCTCCGACCGGGTGGGGCCCCGGCCTGGTCGGGCGCGGCTGGAGGGGCGGCCCGGCCGGGCTGCTTAGCGTGGGCCGATGCACCCCCAGTGGCACTCATCGACCATGCCGGGCAAGTCCGTTCGCTACGCGGTCGTGGTCGCCGCCGCGTTGGCCGTCCTGGCACCCTCCAGGGCGGCCGCCGCCCCGCCGCCCCCGCTTCCCGGCCCCCAGGCGGCACGAATGTCCTACGACTGTGCCAAGGACCAGTGGCCCTGGGGCTGTCTCGCCGAGTGCGAGAGCAGCGGCCGCTGGGACGCGAACACCGGGAACGGCTTCTACGGAGGGCTGCAGTTCTGGCCGTCGACCTGGGAGGAGTTCGGCGGCCTGAAGTACGCCTCGCGCGCCGACCTGGCCACCCGCGCGGAGCAGATCGCGGTCGCCGAGGGCGTGTTGGCCACCCAGGGGTGGGAGGCCTGGCCCGTCTGTTCCAAGAGGTACGCACTCCAGGGCCGTATGCATGCGGTGAAGCGCGGCGACACGCTCTCGTCGATCGCCCGCAGGTATCTGGTCAAGGGCGGCTGGCAGGCGCTCTATAAGGCCAACAAGCAGATGATCGGGCTCTATCCGGACCGGCTGAACGTGGGCACCCTTCTCGTCATCCCGAAGGGTTCGGGCGGCGGCGCCCGGACCTCGGACCGTGCCCTGTTCGGCCCGCCGTCGGCGGCCCTGTCCTTGGCTGCCTCTCTCGCTCCCGTCTCGCCTCGGCCGCCTCTCCGCTGAACACGACCGCGCCGCGGCGCAGTTCATGGACGTACGTCGTCCTGCCCGGCCTTTCGCGCAGGCCGGGCGGCAGCCGCTGTTCCGCGACCACCACGCACGCGTCGAGGCCGCCCAGGAGTTCGTACGTGCGTGCCGCGACCGTCGGTGACATGCCCTGCGCGGGCTCGTCGACGAGCACCACGCGCGCGCGTGCCAGCAGGGCGCGGGAGAGGGCGAGCATGCGCTGTTCGCCGCCGGAGAGGGTGCCTGCGCGACGGGGGAGGAGGGGGAGGAGTTGGGGGTAGGCGTCCAGGGCGGGCGCGATACCGTCCTTGCGGGCGGCCAGTTCGAGGTTCTCGCGGACCGAGAGCGAGCCGAAGACGGCACGGCGCTCGGGGACGAAGCACAGCCCGCGGCGGGCGCGTTCGTAGGCCGGCAGCCGGGTGACGTCCGCGCCGTCCCAGACGACTGTGCCGCCGGACAGGGGTACGGCCCCTGCGAGGCCGCGCAGCGCGGTCGTGCGGCCGGAGCCGTTGCGGCCGAGCAGCACGGTGAGGCCGGGTCCTGGGGCGACGAGGGTCACGCCGTGCAGGGCCTCCAGAGGGCCGTAGCGCACGCGTGCGTGGTGCAGGGCGATGCTCATCCGCCGTTCCCCGTTTCGAGTACGCGGCCGGCCGCACCGGAGGTGACGATCCGCCCCGCCGCCATGACATGGACCGTGTGGGCCAGGTCGGCGACCAGATCGAGGTCGTGCTCCACGACGAGCAGGGCCATGCCGTCCGCAGCGAGGGCCCGCAACACGCGCGCGAGGGCGGTCACTTCACCGCTGTCGAGCCCGGCGGCCGGCTCGTCGAGCAGCAGCACCCGCGGGCCGCCCGCGAGCGCCCGCGCCAGTTCGACACGCCTCAGGGTGCCGGTCGGCAGCCCCGCCGCGGGCAGCGCCCGCACCGGCCCTTCGAGCCCGAACAGTCGCAACGCCCGCTCCACGGAACCTGGATCGGCGCTCCGCCCCTGCTCGGCGCCCACCCGAACGTTTTCGGCCACGGTCAACGAGGGGAAAATTGCCAGCTGCTGAAAGGTCCGCGCGATCCCGAGCCGGGTGCGGGCGTGCGCAGCCAGCCGGGTGATGTCCCGCTCCCCGAGCAGCACCTGCCCGCCCGCGGGGCGCAACGTCCCGGCCAGACAGTGGAAGAGGGTGCTCTTCCCCGCGCCGTTGGGGCCCACCACCGCGGTGACCCGGCCGGGCCGGACATCGAGGTCCACTCCGTCGAGGGCGGTGAAACCCCCATACGTGACGTGCAGTCGGCGGGCGCGGAGGGCTTGAGTGGCCGTGGGCTCCAGCGGGAGGCGCGAACGGCGGGGCACGGCTCGGTCTGCGCCGAGGTCTGCGCCGCGCGATGCCGCAGCCCTTCCCGAGCCCAGTCGGCTCCTGGGCCTGCCTGGATCCTGGGCGGAGGCATGGCTCCGCGATGGTGTGCCGTAGACCGGTCGGCTCCGGCGTTCCTCCGGCTCCGAGACGGAGGCGGCGCCCCGCGGCCGGGCGGTGCTTCCCTGGTGTTCGGCGTCGGGTGTCGTCGTGCTGACGGGGGGCGGTTCGACGGGGGGTGCGGCGGTAGGCGTCGGCGTCGTGCGGGGCGGATGGCCGGGGTTGGCCGGGCCGTGTCGGGGTGGGTGAGCCGGGCTTCGCGGGTGCTCGGCGTTGGGTGCCTTCTCGTCGGCGGCATGTCGTTCGGCGGTGCTGGGTGGCGTAGTTCCGGCAAGGGGTGTGGCGGCATGTCCCGGGGGTGTGTCGGGCGGGTGGCCGGGCTCCGGCAGGGTGTTTTGTCTGCCGTGTTGGTCGGGGGTTTCCGGGAGTCGGTGCTCTGTGTGTCTCGGTCCGGTGGTGAGGGGGCGGTCGGAGTCGGTCGGGCTGCTGCGGCGGCGCTCGCCCACCGTGGGTACTGCCGGGAGCCGTCGGCCAGGTCCCCCCGCCGCCATGGCGGCGGCCCCGGCCGGTAGTGGCTCCCTGGTCATCCTCGGCCGCACCGGCCGCAGTTGGCGTCGTACCCGGGTGCCCAAGGGTGTGAGTGTCGCCCGGCGGCGCAGGTGCAGCCGGGAAGCGGCGGTGTGCAGGGCCTCGTACGGGCCGCCGGGGAAGCGGCCGACGAGGACGGCCAGTACGCCGATCAGGGCTGCCGCCACCCCGCCGCGCGCCCCGGCGTCGAGTCCCACGAGCAGGGCCGCGGCGGCGAGGGCGCCGAGCACGCTGTCGGCGCCGAGGACGACGACCGCCGCGAACCAGAGCAGGCCGCGGACGGGGTCGTACGCCGTCGCGTCGAAGGCGCGCAGGCCCATTCCGAGCATGCCGCCGCCGAGGGCGGCCAGGGCGGCGCCCGCCACGAAGGCGGTCAGTTTCAGGGCGGGGACGCGGACACCCGCCGCCGACGCGCCCGACTCGTGGTCGCGCATCGCTGCCAGAGCCCGGCCCGTGCAGCCCCGGCGCAGCGCGCCGGCCGCCACCAACGCGCAGCCCAGCAGGGCCAGTTCGAGCAGGTAGTACGCGCGGTCGCCGTCGAAGCCCGCCGGGCGGCCGAGGGACAGGCCCGAGGTGGAGTACGGCTGGGCGAAGACGAAGCGGCTGACGCCGACGCCCACCGCGAAGGTGGCCAGGGCGAGGGCCAGGCCGTGGCGGCTGATGGCGGGCCAGCCGGTGAGGAGGCCGAGGGGGGCGACCAGGATGACCGCGACCGCCAGCGCGGCCAGTTCCGGCAGCTGGGGCAGGCCGGGGAAGCGGCCCGCCGCGAGCAGGGCCGTGAAGAGGGCGCCGAGACCCGCGTACGCCGCCTGCCCGAGCGAGATCTGGCCGCCGCGGCCCGTGACGACGACCAACGACAGCAGCACCACGCCCAGCGCCGGGACCTGCACCGACGTATGCAGGTCCGAGCCCGCGAAGCCCAGGGGCAGGAGGAAGAGGACGACCGCCACGATCCACGCCCCCGGCGGGGTCGCGACGCGGGCCGTCGCCGTGCGCGGGAGCGCGTCGCGGGTGCCGATGCCGGGGAGGACGAGGGCCGCGATCAGCAGCGCGACCACGAACAGGTTCGCGCCGACCGCCTGGAGCAGGGGTTCCTCCCAGCCGGACGGGTGCAGGCGGGTCAGCTGGCTCTGCGCGACGCCGACGCCGAGTGCCACCCCGACCGCCACCGGAAGGCTGCGCATCCGGGCGACCACGGCGACCGCGAGCACCTCCATGACGAGCAGGGGCATGCCGTACGGGTCGAGGCGCACATACGGGGCGAGGAGTACGCCGGTCAGGCCGGCCGTGAACGAGCCGAACGCCCAACCCGCCGCGGCCACCCGGTCCGCGTCGATGCCGCCGAGCACGGCGAGGGAGCGGTCGTCGACGACGGCGCGCAGCTCCGTGCCGATACGCGTCCAGCGCGTGACGGCTCCGACGCCCAGGGACAGCGCGACCGCCACCGCCAACTGCCCCCACGGATCCGCCGACACCGGCGTCGGTGCGTCCGCGCGTGCCCCCGTGCCCCACACCAGGGCCGCCCCGCCGACGAGCAGCACGAAGACGCCGATGGACGCGACCAGCGTCTGCGCCGGGTCGCCGCCCAGGACGGACAGTGGGCGGAAGACGAAACGTTCCAGGGCCACGCCGATCGCCGGGGCCACCACCAGCAGCGTCACCGCGGAGGCGAGCGCGAGCGGCCAGCCCCACTCGACCGTGAACTGGCGCAGCAGATAGGCGCACACCATCGCGATGGCACCGTGCGCGAAGTTGAGGACACCGGTCGCCCGGTGGGTGACGATCAGTCCGATCCCGGTCAGGGCGGCGGCGCTGCCGACCGAGAGACCGGCGAGGGTGAGGTCGTACGTCAGTGACGCCATCAGTCGTCCGGATCGGCGGCGGACGGCTCGCAGATCGGGCACGGCCCCAGTTCTCCGCTCGCCAGAAGCAGCGAGTCCACCGGTACGGCCTGTGCCTTCCCGGCGACCAGCGGGCAGTCCGCGCGGTGCCACAGCGTGCCGCCCGGCACCGTCAGGAGCTCACCGCTGGTGGCGACGGGAACGACGGCCGGCTGCCCGGACTCGTCCATGTCGGTGGGCTCCGCCGCGACCAGGAGGCTGTACAACTCCTCGACGCGCGCCGCCGCCAGCGCGTTCCTGCCGTGGGTGAGGAGCACCGCGCCCGCGATGATCAGCGCGGCGCCGGGCACCGTGCACGACGCCAGAAACGGTAGTTGCCGCTCCGCGTACCGCTCGCCCGAGATGCCGTACCAGCCGATCACGCACAACACCGCTCCCGCGGCGAGCGCGGCCCACCCCGCCCACAGGACGGGGTGCACAGTCCGCAGTCGAGCTGTCCGCATCCGGGGCTCCAACACGTCGTGTGTTTTGGTCCGTTGACTGTCCATGTCAGCCAATGGCTTGCACTATGCCTTCTGCAAGCTGACCCTGAAAGCACCGGGCGCACCTGGCCCGGTCCGACACCCGGTGGTGAGCCAGATGGTTCTCGGGAGCGACCTCAGGCGGGGGAACGGCCGGGGGGTGGCGGCAGCGGCGGTCCTGTTCCTCGCCGCGGCCCTGACGGCGTGCAGCGACGAGAGCGGCGGCGGTGACACCGACCCGCCCACCCCCTCAGTGGAGCGGTCCACCGGCGCGGAGCCCAGCCCCACGGCTCCGGCGGACGCCGCGGCGGCCGAGCAGGAGGTGAAGGAGAACTGGGAGAAGTTCTTCAACCCGGCCGTCGCCCAGAAGGACAAGACGGCCGTTCTGGAGAACGGCGACCAGATGACCCAGGTCCTGGAGGGCTTCAGCGGAGATCAGCGCGGCCAGCAGGTGGAGGCCGTCGTCGAGAAGGTCGAGTTCACCTCGCCGGCCGACGCGAACGTGACGTACTCGCTGACCCTGAAGGGCGCGACCGCGCTGCCGGGCGCCGCCGGAACAGCGGTCGAGCAGGACGGCACCTGGAAGGTGTCCGTGAAGACGCTCTGCGCGCTGGTGCAACTGAGCGGCAATGAGTCGCCGGGCCCGGGCTGCTGAGGCATTCGCCGCGGGCCTGCTGCTACTACTGAGCGCGGCCTGCGGCAGCCGCCTCCCGGAGAGCGACTTCGAGAACCGGTCCACGCCCGCCCCGCAAGGAGGCACCGCACCGATCCGTGTCGGCATCATCACCAGCGCCACCAGTCCCGTCGGCGGCTCCGCCTTCACCGGACCGCGCGACGGGGCGAAGGCCTACTTCGACCGGCTCAACGCGCGCGGCGGCATCGGCGGGCGCCCTGTCGAGGTGCGGCTGTGCGACGACGGGGGCAGCGGGGTCGGCAACAACGAGTGCGTGCACCAACTCGTCGACGAGGACAAGGTCGTCGCCCTCGTCGCCACCACCGTCCTCGACTACGCGGGTGCCCCTCGGGTGTCCCACGCGCACGTGCCCGACATCGGGGGGCAGCCCATCGGGCCGGCCTACGACACCTATCCGTACCTCTACGGGATCTACGGGAGCCTCGCGCCCCGTGACGGCACACCCGGCTGGGACGGCGAGTTGTACGGCGGGACCGAGGTCTACCGCTACTTCAAGCGTGAGCAAGGTGCCCGCACTGCCGCCGTCGTCTCCTACAACCAGTCCGCGTCGGCCTCCTACGCCGGGCTTGTCACCGCGGGGCTGACGGCCGAGGGCTACAAGGTCGTCACCGAACAGGTCGACTTCGCGCTTCCCAACTTCCGGGCCGCCGCGGCCGATCTGAAGGAACAGGGCGCCGATCTCGTCTTCGACGCCCTCGACACGCATGGCAACGCGCAGCTGTGCGAGGCCATGGACGCCGTCGGGGCCTCGGTCGTCGCCAAGGTCACCAACGTGCAGAACTGGACTTCCGCCGTCGCCTCCGACTACAAGGACTCCCCGCGGTGTCGCAACGCGCTGTGGGTGACGGGGGCCAGCCGTAACTACGAGGACACCGGACAGGCGGCTGTACGGGAGTTTCGCGACGCTACGGAGGGGCTGGAGGTTCACTCCCAGTGGCAGTTGGAGGGGTGGGCTGCTGCGATGTGGTTCTCGGATGCGGCGGAGTTCTGTGCGTCCTCGGGGGTCACGCGGGCGTGTGTCGACCGGTTCATGAACCGGGGGGAGCCGTACAGCGCCGACGGGCTGCTGGTTCCGGTCGTCTACGAACGGCTGGCCGTGCCGCCCGAGACGCGGAGGACTTGTGTGTCGGTGGCGCGTTGGGAGGACGCACGGGGGTGGGTCTCCCAGGGGGAGATGGACAGCAACTGTTTTGAGGTGCGGCAGTTGGCTTATCGACCTTGAGGGGGTGGCGGGGTGGCGGTCGCGGGTGGTGGGTTTTCGCCCCCTCCGCCCCTGCCCGTCCCGTATCTGGGGGCTGCCGCCCCAAGCCCCCGCTCAGGCCTGGACGGCCTCGTCCTCAAACGCCGGACGGGCTGAAACGGGGCCGAGGGAACAGTCCTTGCGGACAACGGCTGTCCGCAAGGGCTGTCAGACTCACCCCATGTTGGAGACCTCGGCACGGCTGCTGCGTCTGCTCTCGTTGCTTCAGGCTCATCGGGAATGGTCCGGGGCGGACCTGGCGGACCGGCTCGGTGTCACGCCTCGTACCGTGCGCCGCGACGTGGACCGGCTGCGGGAGCTGGGCTATCCCGTCAACGCCAGCCCCGGCACGGGCGGCGGCTATCAGCTCGGCGCGGGGGCGGAACTGCCGCCGCTGCTCCTCGACGACGAGGAGGCGGTGGCTGTGGCGGTGGGCCTGCGGACGGCCGCGGGGCAGGGCATCGAGGGCATCGGGGAGACCTCCGTACGCGCGCTCGCGAAACTGGAGCAGGTGCTGCCGCACCGGCTGCGCCGCCGGGTGAGCGCCCTGAACGCGTTCACCGTACCGATGCTGCGCGGCCCGCAGCCGTCTGCCGTTGCCATCGACCCTGGCGTGCTCACGGAGTTGGCCAACCTCTGCCGGGACGCCGAGCGGCTGCGCTTCGAGTACCGCAGTCATGAGGGTGCCTCCAGCCGCCGTACCGTCGAACCGCACCGTCTGGTGTGCACCGAGCACCGCTGGTACCTGGTCGCCTGGGACGTCGACCGCGACGACTGGCGTACCTTCCGGGTGGACCGCATCACGCCCACGCCGCCGCACGGACCGCGCTTCACACCTCGTACGCCACCGGCCGAGGATCTGGCGGCGTACGTCTCCAAAGGCGTTTCCACGCGCGTGTACGCCTCGCATGCCGTCGTCAGGCTGCTGGTGTCCATGGAGGAGGCCGCCGAGCGGATCTCGCTCTCCGCCGGGATGCTGGAGGCCGAAGGGAAGAACAGCTGCATCCTGCGGTCCGGGGCCGCGAGCCTCGATGTGATGGTGCTTCACGTGATGATGACGGGCTTCGATTTCGAGGTGCTCGAACCCGCGGAGCTCACGGGGGCGATCAGGACGGCGCGGGACCGGCTGTCCCGGGCTCTTGAGCGGTCCGAGGGGCCCGGGAATCCGCCGGGTACTCGGGATGGTGCGGGTCGAACGGCGGGGCCTCGAAGCGGATCCGGGGCGGCGTCGTGAAGGTGTGACTCGGGGCGGACACGAGGTGGCCCACTCCAGGGAGCGGCCGAAGCCCAGGGGGACGTCGATGTTGGCGCCGTACTTGGCGGTCTTCCAGACGCCGTAGAAGAGGCTCGGCAGGAAGGCGCCGTTCGTCGAGAGGGCGTTGAGCGGCGCGTGGGCGAACCAGCCGAAGGCGGCGGGGCCGTCGGGCATCAGGAGCGAGCCGAGGACGATCAGGCCGCCTGCGCGGTGTCCGTCCCCGTCGCTCGCCCCTTCGCGGTCGCGTTCCGGGTCTGCTGAAGCTCACGCCGTGATGCCCGTGCCGCACCTTGATCCGACAGCGGGAGTGCGGGGATTGTGTGCTGGAACCGTGTATTTCCTATGCGGTGTCAGCTCCCTGAGCACTCCGCGGAATCGGAATGGAAAGGCGTCGGGGCACGGCTGGATCCGTACATTCCACTGGGTTATTCGGGGCGGCGTCGGGGGAGCCCCGAATTGAGTTCGAAGGTGCGCGAAACGCGTACCGAACCCCTCGTCCGTGTGACGGAGTTCGGCCGAAACGCGTGCCGTGATCCTGTGACAGAAGTGTGACCGGAGAGGGATAAGCGCGGCATGGTGCGGTGCCGGGCTTCCCCGGTGCCGGAGGGCCGCCTAACGTGGCGTTCATGGCACCCATCCCCACCCCTCCCGCAGAGCCCCAGGACAGCACGGAACCCTATGTCGGGCTGGAGGCGAGAAGCGCCGAGCGTCGTGCCCGGGAGCACGGCTGGTCCACGGTGCGCTCGCTGCCGCCCGGCACGATCATCACCATGGAGTACCGCGCGGGGCGGCTCAACTTCGAGGTCAGCCACGGCAGGGTGACCCGCTGCTGGAAAGGCTGACGGGCGCCGTCGGCGGTATGTGCGAAGGCCCCCGGCTCGTCAGGAGCCGGGGGCCTTCGCGGTGCGGGGAGAGGCTTGTGCGTACCGGCCCCGCGGGTTCTGTGTGCTCAGGGCCCCGTCGCGGGGCGGGCCGAGGGGTTCGTGGGCGTGCGTGGCACCCGGTCCGGCTGTGGCGGGCGGCGGCTGCCGACCGGGGTGACCGGGGTGCGCTCGGAGCGTGTCGTGTGCGGGCCGGGTGCCAGGGTGACCGGTGTCCGCGGCGCTCGGGCGCCGGCCGTCTCGTGGGCCGGCATGTCCCCTTCCGCGCTGATGGGCTGCGTGACCATGACGGGTGCGCCCACCGGAGTGGGGGCGGGAGTGTCCGCGGGAACGGGCGCGGTACGGGCGCGACGGGTGCGCCAGCTGTCGCGCAGGGCGAAGATCCAGACCTCCGCGCGGGCGATCAGCGGCTCGAACCAGGGCAGTGCCAGCAGGATCAGCAGACCCGCCGCCCAGCCCAGGACCACATCGCTCAGCCAGTGCGTGCCCAGATAGACGGTGGTCAGACCGACGCCCAGGGAGACCACGGCGGAGACCGCGGACAGCCACCGTCTGGCCTGCGGGGTCGAGGCCAGATAGGCCAGGATTCCCCAGGTCACGACGGCGTTCGCGGTGTGACCCGACGGAAATATATCGCCGCCGAGACCCATCTCGTTCGAGCCGATCGTGGTCGCGTAGTGCGGACCGAGGCGGCCCATGCCGATCTTGGCGGCGCCGACCGTGATGTTCAGCAGCAGCAGTGAGGCGCCCAGCGTGAGCAGGGGGCGCAGGGTGTGCTGCCGCCAGGAGCGCCAGCCCAGCCAGGCGGTGACCATCACCGCTGTGGGGCCGCGCTGGCCGAGTACTACGTAGTAGTCGAGGAACGCATGGATCTCCGGCCATTGCTGATAGGGGCGGAAGAACATGACCTGCCAGTCGAGCCGGACCAGCCATGAGGTGATCACGACGGCCCACACGATGGCCCCGTAGAAGACCAGGGTCGCGGTGAAGAGCACGACCCTGTGCCGGTTCATGACCGGCACATCGATGTGGGCCGGTCGTTCCGGCTCACGGTCCAGCCGGGCGAAGACCCGGTCAAGACGAGTCAGCAATCGTTTGGTACGCACTCAATCGACGTTACAGCGAGTGAGGCTTGTTCCAGGTCGAATCACTCGCTTTGTGATGACGATGTGATGTGGGATTCCTCTCAGGATGATGTCAATTTCCAATGAATCGCTAATCCGTCATGGTCGAACCCTTCAATTCCATTGATCAGGTGTGAGTTCGATTTACTGCCCTTGCATTTCCGTTCACCTGAAGATTGGATGAAATTACCCGCCTGCTCACCCGGCGTCACCGTGTTGATCATGGCGGCCGGTGCCGCTCAGCTGCCCGTAGGTCCGGTATGTGGAGCAATGTCACGAACGCGAGCGCGTGCCTGGATGCCGGGGAGCGTGGCGTACGCCACACCCGGGTGGCAGGAACGTGAGAGGTCCACCACGCGTCATCGGTGAGAACTCGCGTACGCTGACGGCTCACTCGCCTTTGTTGCGTGGGCCGGGATTCCGCTCTCCCAGGCCGCAACCGCAGGGAGTCCCCACCCCGCGGTCCCGCCGAACGCGAGGGAACATCTGGGAGGTAGTACATGTCCGGGACGACTACGGCCGCTGTGCGATGCCGTCGGGAGGCCGGGCCCGGTGCCAACCGCTGGGTCGTCCTGGTCGTCCTCTGTGTGAGCCTGCTTCTTGTCGCCCTCGACGCCACCGTGCTGCATGTCGCGGTGCCCGCCGTCACCGAGGACCTCAAGCCCGGCGGGATAGAGCTCCTCTGGATCGTCGACGTCTACCCGCTCGTCTGTGCCTCGCTCCTCATCCTCTTCGGCACGCTGGGCGACCGCGTCGGCCGCCGCCGGATCCTCCTCCTCGGGTACGCGCTCTTCGGCGTCGCCTCCGGACTCGCGGCCCTCGCCGACAGCGCGCAGGTGCTCATCGGTGCGCGCGCCCTGCTCGGTGTCGGCGGTGCGATGATCATGCCCGCGACGCTGTCCATCCTGCGGCAGGTCTTTCCCGACCGGCGGGAGCGGGCACTCGCGATCGGCATCTGGAGCGCCGTCGCGGCCGTCGGGGCCGCGATCGGGCCGCTCCTCGGCGGATTTCTGCTGGAGCACTTCTGGTGGGGGTCGGTCTTCCTCGTCAACATCCCGCTGATGCTGGTCAGCCTGCCCATCGGGCGACTGCTGCTGCCCGAGTCGAAGGGTGACGGCAAGGGGCCCTGGGATGTCGTCGGCGCGCTCATGGGTGCCGCCGCGCTCTTCGGGCTCGTCCTCGGTGTCAAGCAGCTCGGCGGGGGTGAGTTCAGCGCGTTCACGCTGGTGACGCTGCTGGCGGGCGGGGCGCTGATGGTC
Organism: Streptomyces sp. NPDC058470; assembly: GCF_042721055.1. NCBI lineage: Bacteria > Bacillati > Actinomycetota > Actinomycetes > Kitasatosporales > Streptomycetaceae > Streptomyces > Streptomyces sp. NPDC058470. Next base: position 59,296 of record NZ_JBHXMF010000028.1, on the reverse strand, counting down.
GCCTTCGTACGACGGCAGCGGCGGCGTGAGCATCCGCTGGTCGATCTGCGGATGTTCTCGCGGCCCGCGTTCACCACGTCCATCTGCTGCATCGTGCTCGCCATGCTCGCCCTGGTCGGCCTTGAGCTGATCGCCGCCCAGTATCTGCAACTCGTGCTCGGTCTTTCGCCGCTGGAGACCGGGCTGCGGCTGCTGCCGCTCACCGTCGCCGCGATGGCGGCCGGGCTCGGCGGAGCGAAGATCCTGCGGCGGTTCGGGCCGCGCACGATGGTCTGCTCCGGGTTCTGCATCACCGCCGCCGCGGTCATCATGCTCACGCCGATGGGCGGGCACGACAACACAGGGTTGCTGCTCAGCGGGTTCATGTTGCTCGGCTTCGGGCTGGAGATGACACTCTTCGGCGCGTACGAGTCGATGCTGAGCGAGGCTCCTCCGGCGCAGGCCGGCGGGGCCGCGGCGATCGGCGAGACCTCGTACCAGCTGGGCGCCGGGATCGGGATCGCGCTCCTGGGGAGTGTGATGAACGCGGCGTACACGCCACGGCTGTCCTCGGTTCCGGGGGTTCCTGCGTCCGATTCCAAGGCGGCGGGGCACTCTCTGGGGGAGGCGTACGAGGTTGCTGCGCGGCTTGGCGGGCATCCTGGTGCGGCTCTGCGCCACGCGGCTCGGGACTCCTTTGTGCACGGGCTGCATGTGACCTTGCTGGTCAGTGCGGGGTTGCTGCTGCTCGGGGCCGCCATGGCGTTGCGGTTGCCGCGGGTCATGGAGTGCGAGGCGCCGTCGGCGGAGATCCCTGCGCCCAGGCAGGTCGCGGAGTCCCGCGTGTCTGTGTAGTTCTCCCGCCCGCGCACTGGTCACCCTTCCCTGGCCACGGTTCCGCGGGTCACCCTTCCCGGGCCACCGTTCCCCGGGCCACCGTCCCGCGCGTCACCCTCCCCGGGCCGCCGTCCCCAGCCCGGGTCACCGGACGTAGGCCACCCGCACGGGGTCGCCCTCCCCGTACCACTGGACGTGCGGGACACTGCGTCGTAGCGTCGGGGTCGTATCCGTAACTAGCGGCGCTAGTTTCAGAGTTTCGGAGGCTGTGTCATGTCCGCGTCCTCGAAGTTGCCCCCCTTCGATCCCGCCGATCCCCTGGGTGTGGACGACCTTCTGGACGCGGAGGACCTGGCGATCCGCGACACCGTGCGGGCGTGGGCCGCGGAGCGGGTGCTGCCGTATGTCGCCGAGTGGTACGAGAAGGGGGAGCTGCCCGGGATCCGGGAGCTGGCGCGGGAGTTGGGCGGGATCGGGGCGCTCGGGATGTCGCTCCAGGGGTACGGGTGCGCGGGGGCGAGCGCGGTGCAGTACGGGCTCGCCTGTCTGGAGCTGGAGGCCGCGGACTCCGGGATCCGGTCGCTCGTGTCGGTGCAGGGGTCGCTCGCGATGTACGCCATCCATCGGTTCGGGTCCGAGGAGCAGAAGCAGCGGTGGCTGCCGTCCATGGCCTCCGGCGAGGTCATCGGATGCTTCGGGCTCACCGAGCCCGACCACGGGTCCGACCCGGGCTCCATGCGGACGTACGCCAAGCGCGACGGCGGGGACTGGGTCCTGGGCGGGCGGAAGATGTGGATCACCAACGGGTCCGTCGCCGGGGTCGCCGTGGTGTGGGCGCAGACCGATGAAGGGATCCGCGGCTTCCTCGTGCCCACCGACGCGGCCGGGTTCTCCGCTCCCGAGATCAAGCACAAGTGGTCGTTGCGGGCCTCCGTCACCAGTGAGCTGATCCTGGACGACGTACGACTGCCCGCCGATGCCGTGCTGCCGGAGGTCACCGGGTTGAAGGGGCCGCTGGGCTGTCTGTCACACGCGCGGTACGGGATCGTGTGGGGGGCGATGGGCGCAGCGCGGGCCAGTTTCGAGGCGGCCGTCGAATACGCGAAGACGCGCGAGCAGTTCGGGCGGCCCATCGGCGGCTTCCAGCTCACCCAGGCCAAGCTCGCCGACATGGCGGTCGAACTGCACAAGGGAATTCTGCTCGCCCATCACCTGGGGCGGCGCATGGACGCGGGGCGGCTGCGCCCGGAGCAGGTCAGCTTCGGCAAGCTCAACAACGTGCGGGAGGCGATCGAGATCTGCCGGACCGCCCGCACCATTCTCGGGGCCAACGGCATCTCGCTCGAATACCCCGTGATGCGGCACGCCACGAACCTGGAGTCGGTGCTCACCTATGAGGGCACCGTGGAAATGCATCAACTCGTGCTGGGCAAGGCGCTCACCGGACTCGATGCCTTCCGGTAGGAACCCACGACCCCGGAAGAACCCGCAAGGACCCCGGCAAGGCAGGGCCGGTGAGCGGCCCTGCCTCAGCTCTGGTTGAAGAAACCGTCGGCAGGACGGCTCGCGGCCTCGCCGCTGACGATCTCCGTGTTGGCAGGGGTCAGCAGGAAGACGCGGGTGGCGACCCGCTCGATGGTGCCGCGCAGGCCGAAGGTAAGGCCGGCCGCGAAGTCCACCACGCGCTTGGCGTCGGCGGGCTCCATGGACGTGAGGTTGATGATGACCGGGACGCCGTCCCGGAAGAGTTCGCCGATTCCGCGTGCGTCCCGGAAGCTGTCCGGGGTGACCGTGCCGATCCGGCGGCCCTTCTCCTCCGCCGTCTCGGACGCGACCTTCACGCGAGGGTCGGTGACCCAGGCATTGCCGGTCTCCTGGCTCTCGGCGTAGTTGTCGTCGTCGTAGTAACGCTCGTCATCGTTGTCGTCTACGAGGCCAAGCCAGGCACTCGCCTTGCGCACCGATCCCATGGACGCCTCCTCTCACAGCGGTCTGTCTTGCTTTCCGCATCCCCATGGTCGTCCATGATGCGGATGTAGCGCCAAGGGGATAGACGCCGCGCGGGGGTTTCGTGACGGTACTGGTGCACAGCGAATACGTCGAGAGCCCGCGTCTCCCAAGGGTCTTGCTGTGTACGGCTGCTGACTGAGAGTGAAATATGATTCTCGACGGCGTTTGGGTGACGGGTGGTGCGTACGGGTGAACGGGGTGGTCGATACGATGCCGCACCTCAACTTCGTACACATCACGGGGGAGTGTCGTGTTCGGGATAGTGCGGCCTTGCGGCCATCGCCTCGGTGAAGGACTCAAGGCCCAGTGGATGGCGCATTTGTGCGGACTGTGTCTCGCGCTGCGCGGGGACCACGGCCAGTTCGCCCGGGTGGTCACGAACTATGACGGGCTGCTGGTATCGGTTCTGACGGAGGCTCAGGCGGAGCGCACCACGGGATGGCGGCGTACGGCGGGGCCCTGTCCCCTGCGCGGTATGCGGACGGCGTCCGTCGCGCAGGGCGAGGGCGCGCGGCTCGCCGCCGCCGTCTCGCTGGTGCTGGCGTCGGCCAAGGTGCGCGATCACGTGGCGGACGGGGACGGGCTGTTGGCGCGCAGGCCGGTGGCGCTCGCGGCGCGCCGGGTCGCCAGGAGCTGGGGGCGCGCGGGTGCGCGTACCGGCGCGGAGGTCGGATTCGACACCGCTGTGCTGGTCGACGCCGTGGACCGGCAGATCGATGTCGAGGCGCTGGCCGGGCTCGGTACGCCGCTTCTGACGGTCACCGAGCCGACCGAGACCGCGACCGCCGCGGCCTTCGCACACACGGCCGTCCTCGCCGGGCGCCCCGGCAACGCCGTGCCGCTCGCCGAGGCCGGACGACTCTTCGGGCGGCTCGCCCATCTCCTGGATGCCGTGGAGGACAGGGAAACTGACGCCGCGTCGGGCGCCTGGAACCCGCTGGCGGCGACCGGTACGTCGCTCGCGGAGGCGCGGCGGCTCGCCGACGACGCGCTGCACGGCATACGGCTGGCGCTGCGCGAGGTCGCTTGGGGGTCCGGGGGTCGCTCCCCCGAAGGGCACGGCACGGACGGCAGGCTGGCGCACATCCTGCTCGTGCACGAGCTGCGGAACTCCGTGGACCGCGCCTTCGGTACGAGTTCGTGCGGACACCGGGTGGATGTATACGGCCCGCCGGCCGGACCGTACGCGCCGCCCGGCGGCCCGGGCGGCTCGCCGCTTCCCCCGGAGCCGCCGCGCCGCGACCGGCGCGGGCTCATCGCCGGCTGTCTGGTGTGGGCGGGGCTGGCCTGTACGTGCCAGATGTGCTGTGGCGAGCACGAGGACCCGTGGAGCCGGGAGCGCAAACAAGGGTTCTGCAGTCAGTGCGACTGTGACTGCAGTGGGTGCGGCGACTGTTGTGAGTGCGGTGACTGCTGCGGCAATTGCTGCGACGGGTGCGACTGCGGGTGTGACTGCGGCTGCTGAGGGACGCCCTCCTCCGCCGGAGCCGGCTGGGGGCGGGTGGCCTGTCACCGGCAACGGGTGTCTTCCCGCGCCCCCAACGGGTTCCTTGGAAGGCGACCGCGTCAGTCCTTGAACTCCGGCGGCGAGATCTGCGACTGCTCGATCTCCGAGCCGGTCGTGCCCCACTTCTTGAGGATCTTCTCGTACGTCCCGTCGGCGATGAGCTCGTTCACCGCGGCCTGGAAGGCGGGCGCCAGCTTCGTGCCCTTCTTGAAGGCGAAGCCGACGTCGAGGCGGTGGTACTCGTTGAGGAACTTGACGCCCTCCTGGTGGGCGACCGCGTAGCGCAGGCCGTTGATGGTGCTCATCACGATGTCGCTGCGGCCCTGTTGCAGCGAGGACCAGATCGCACCCTGCTCGCTGTAGGTCTGCACCTTGTACGCGTCCTTGCCGGCGTCCGTGCAGACCTTCTTGTTGTCCTCCAGCGTCGCCTCGAAGGTCGTGCCCGCGGTGGTCGCGACGTTCAGGCCGCACAGCTGCTTCAGGTCGGTGATCTTCGTCAGCTCGCTGTCGTCGCGGGTGGCGAAGCCCTGGCCGTCGTTGACGTAGGTGACGAAGTCGATGGTCTTGCGGCGCTCGTCGGTCACGCCGAAGTTGCCGACGCCGAGGTCGTACTTGCCGCTGTCGAGGGCCGGCAGGATCGCCTCGAAGCTCGCGGCCTCGTAGTCCAGCTCGATGCCGAGGGTCTTCGCGACCGCGTTCGCGAAGTCGACGTCCTGACCGGCGAGGGTCTTGCCGTCCGCCAGGTAGGAGGTGCCGGGCGGCTGGCCCGAGACGCTGACCGCGATGTTGAGACCGCTGACCCCGGAGGGAAGCAACTTCGCGGACGCCGTGTCCTTCTTGACGGCCGAGACCACGTCGGTCGTCGGGATCCCGTCGCTGTTGACCGCGGCCTGGGCGTCGGTTCCGCCGGAACCCGTGCCTCCCGAGTCACCGGAGCCGCATGCCGTGAGCAGCAGCGTCGCGGAAGTTATCAGGGCAAAGGGGATGAAATGACGGCGACGCGGTCGCGAGGGCGTACTCATGGCGTGCGGATCTCCTGAGCAGGCGGAAGGCAGGCAGCGGTGAGGAAAGTGAGCTGTGCGCGAGGGGGGCGCGGGATACGCGTGTGAAGGCGTGGGCAACGGCGCTCGGACGGCGCCGGAAAACGCAGAAAGCGCCCGTCAGAAAGGGCGCAAGAGGTCAGCTCAACAGGAAGAGGACCACACTCGACCGAAGTCGATGTGGGAGCGCGTGACCAGCCACTGCTGCGAATGCATGGGGCAAGTGGAACAGGCATCCGTTTCCGCGTCAACTGACATGAGACGTACCGCTCACAGTGTGGACACCCTTGACAGGGACGGGAAACGCCCCCGTACTCTCGACGGACGGCCATGCTGAGGGGCTCGGCCGTGGGGGCGTCCTCGTGACGCGCTGTGTGGCCTGCCCGGTCCCTGTGGCCGTACGGCCCCGTGTGAAGGCATCACCGTGTTCGACTCGACGCATCACGGAGCCTTCGCATGTCGTCCGACACCCTTACCAAGGTGGCCGCACCGGAAGACGCGGTGCCTTTGCGCATCGTCCCGCAGCGCCGTCTCGGCCAGTGGACCGCCGCCGTTGCCGTCCTGATCCTGCTCGGACTCGCTCTCAACTCCGTAGTGCGCAACGACGCGTTCCAGTGGGACGTCGTGGGCGACTACTTCACGACCGCCTCGGTGCTGCGCGGACTCTGGCTCACCCTCTGGCTGACCGCGCTGGTCATGGTGCTCGGCTTCGCCCTCGGCACTCTGCTCGCCGCGTTCCGGCTCTCCACCAACCCCGTGCTGCGGGCGGTGAGTTGGGGATATGTCTGGCTGTTCCGGTCGATGCCGATCCTGGTGCAGCTCCTGTTCTGGTTCAACATCGGAGTGCTGTACCCGGAGATCCTCGGGATCAGGACGGTGAACCTGCTCGGCCCGGTCACCGTCGCCATCGTCGGCCTCACCCTGCATGAGGCCGCGTACGCCGCCGAGGTGGTGCGGGGCGGCATCCTCTCCGTCGACCGCGGCCAGATCGAGGCCGCCCAGGCGCTCGGCCTGAGCAGGTGGCGCCGCTGGTGGAAGATCGTGCTGCCACAGGCGATGCGCTCCATCGTGCCGCCGGCCGGGAACATGCTGATCGGCACTCTCAAGGGCACCTCCATCGTCAGCGTCATCGCCGTACAGGACCTGCTCTACTCGGTCCAGCTCGTCTACCACCGCACCTACCAGGTCATGCCCCTGCTGATGGTGGCCACGCTCTGGTACATCATCGTCACCTCGGTGCTCAGTGTCGGCCAGTACTACGTCGAGCGGCACTACGCCCGCGGTTCGGAGCGCACCCGATGAGCGCCGGACGGCCCTCCCTGGTGATCGTCGGCGCCGGGCCGCGGGGGGCCGGTGTCCTGGAGCGGATTGCCGCCAACCTGCCTGAGCTGTACGGGGATTCAGGCAATCAGGGCACCCAGGGCACGCAGGGCACGGTGGGCTCCGGGGGTTTCGACATCCATCTCGTCGATCCCTATCCGCCCGGCGCCGGACGCATCTGGCGCGAGGAGCAGTCGCCGCTGCTGTGGATGAACTCGCAGGCCCAGGACGTCACGATGTTCACCGACGAGACGGTGGCCATGGACGGGCCGGTGCTCGAAGGCCCCACGCTGCACGAGTGGGCGGGCCTCGACGGGCGGGTCTTCGCGGACCGGCAGCGACAGGGCACGTATCTGCGCTGGGTGTACGAACGGGCCGTGGCCGCCCTGCCGTCGGGCGTCCGGGTCCACCATCACCCGCGCCGGGCCCTGCGTGTCGACGGGCCTCGCGGGGGCCGCCAGCAGGTCTGGCTGGAGGGTCTGCCGCGGCCGCTCGACGCCGACCTGGTGGTCCTGGCGCTCGGTCACCTCGACGCCGAACTCGACGACGAGCAGCGGGAATTGGCGGCATACGCCGAACGCCACGGGCTGGTGCATCTGCCGCCGGACTTCACCGCCGACAGCGACCTGTCCGCGCTGGAGGCGGGCGAACCGGTTCTGGTGCGCGGCTTCGGGCTCGCCTTCGTCGACCTGATGGTGCTGCTGACGGAGGGGCGCGGCGGACGCCACGAGGGAGAGACGTACATCCCGTCCGGACGCGAGCCGATCCTGTATGTCGGCTCCCGGCGCGGGGTTCCCTACCACTCCAAGATCGGTTACGACTGGGCGGGGGAACCGCCGCCGCTGCCAAGGTTCTTGGGGCCCGCCGAGATCGACGGGCTGCTCGCGCGGCCGGACGGTTTCGACTTCCGGCGGGATGTCCAGCCGCTGGTCGAGAAGGAGCTGGGGTTCGCGCACTACCACCGGCTGTTCGCGGCGCACCCCGAGCGGACGCGGATGGCCTGGACGGACTTCGAGGAGAAGTACGCGGCCTCGGACGCCGTCGAGGTCCAGGCGCTGGTGGCATCCGCTGTGCCCGATCCGGCCCACCGGCTCGACCTCACCGCCCTCGACCATCCGCTCGACGGGGTGCGGCACACCTCGTACGAGGAACTCCAGACAGGCCTGCGTGCTTACATCGAAGGGGATTTGACGCGGCGTCACGACCCGTCGAACAGCCCTGACCTGGCCGTCTTCCTCGGCCTGCTCTCCGTGTACGGCCAGTTGGTCCGGCTCGGTGACATCGGCCCGTGGTGGCACGGCTTCTTCAGCTATCTCGCGTCGGGGCCGCCCGGGCCCCGGCTGCGGCAGATGCTGGCGCTGTCGCGGGCCGGGATCCTGAGGTTCGTGGGCGCCGACATGACCGTCGCCGCCGAGGACGGCGTCTTCCGGGGCGGCAGTGCCACCGTGCCCGGCGCGACGGTCGAGGCCCGCGCGCTCGTCGAGGCGCGGCTGCCGCACCCCACGGTCGAGCGCACCAGCGACCTGCTGCTGCGCGAGCTGTACGCCGGCGGAGCCGCCGCGACTCCCGAGGGACTGCTCGCCGTGGACCCCGCCGACGGCCGGGTCCTGGACCGCTCCGGCACCCCGCACCCCCGGCGCTTCGCACTCGGCCCGCACACCGACGCGCGCGGCTCGGGGGCGTTCACCCGGCCGCGTACCGGAGGGCCGGCCTTCCGGCAGAACGACGCGGCGGCGCGTGCCGTGCTGGCGTTCCTGCGCGCGCTCTCCTGTCGGGCAGCGGCCTGAGGCTCCGGCCCCGACGCCTCTTCGGACCCTGCCGCTCCACCACCCGCCCGGTCTTCCGCTCACGTCCCATCACGCCCCCGAGGAACCCTCATGTCCCTGACCAGTGATCCACCCCGCACGAAATCGGCCCCCGAACCCGAGGATCTCGGCGCGCTCAAGGTCGTGCCCGTCCGGCACCCCTGGCGCTGGGCCGCCGTGATCGCGACCGCCGTGCTGCTCGCGCAGTTCGCGCACGGACTCGCCACCAACGCCGGCTGGGAGTGGGATGTGTTCGCCGAGTACTTCGCGGCGGACGTGGTCCTCAAGGCGGTCTGGGTCACCCTCCAACTGACCTTCTATGGAACGGCGTTGGGCTTCGCGCTGGGTATCGTGCTCGCCTTCATGCGGCTGTCGGCCAGCCCGTTCCTGAAGGCCGTGGCCTTCGCTTACATCTGGGCGTTCCGCTCGATCCCGCTGATCGTGCAGCTGCTCTTCTGGTTCAACCTGGCCTACCTCTACCAGGAGTTGCAGTTCGGCATCCCGTTCGGGCCCGGCTTCTTCTCCTTCCCGACGATGGACCTGGTCGGTGCCATGAGTGCGGCCGTGCTCGGCCTCGCGCTGCATCAGGCGGCGTACGCGGCGGAGATCGTGCGCGGCGGTGTACTGGCCGTGGACAGCGGGCAGTTGGAGGCGGCCGCCGCACTCGGCATCCCGAGGTTGCGGCAGATCCGGCGGATCGTGCTGCCGCAGGCGATGCGCTCGATCCTGCCGAACGCCGCCAACGAGGTGATCTCCCTCTTCAAGGGGACCTCGATCGTCTCCGTGATGGCGATCGGCGAGCTCTTCTACCAGGTCCAGGTGATCTACGGCCGCAACGGCCGGGTCGTCCCGCTCCTGATGGTCGCCACCGCCTGGTACATCCTCCTGACCACCGCGCTCTCCATCCTCCAGTACTACGTCGAACGACACTTCTCGAAGGGGGCCACGCGATGAGCGCCACGGTCACGCAGGACGAGGGCACGCAGGACGAGGGCACGCAGGACCGCACGGCACCGATGGTGGACGTCAAGTCCGTGCACAAGAGCTTCGGTTCGCTGGAAGTACTCAAGGGCGTCGACCTCGAAGTGCGGACCGGGGAGGTCACCGTCATCCTCGGCCCGTCCGGGTCCGGCAAGTCGACGCTGCTGCGCACCATCAACCACCTGGAGAAGGTCGACCAGGGCTGGATCAGCGTCGACGGCACCCTCGTCGGCTACCGGCGCTCCGGCGACAAACTGTACGAACTGCGCGAGCGGGAGATCCTCAAGCAGCGTACCCAGATCGGCTTCGTCTTCCAGAACTTCAACCTCTTCCCGCACCTCACCGTGCTGGACAACATCGTCGAGGCGCCGGTGTCCGCGCTGAAGCGGCCCCGCAGGGACGCCGTGGAGAACGCGCGGAGACTGCTCGACCGGGTGGGGCTCGCCGACAAGGCCGACGCCTACCCGAAGCAGCTGTCCGGCGGTCAGCAGCAGCGGGTCGCCATCGCCCGCGCGCTGGCCCTGGAACCGAAGCTGCTGCTCTTCGACGAGCCGACCTCCGCGCTCGACCCCGAGCTGGTCGGTGAGGTCCTCGACGTCATCAAGGACCTGGCCCACCAGGGCACGACGATGATCGTGGTCACGCACGAGATCGGCTTCGCCCGCGAGGTGGCCGACACCGTCGTCTTCATGGACGACGGCCGCGTCGTCGAGCAGGGCACCCCCGGCGACGTACTCGACAATCCGCAGCACGAACGGACCCGGGCGTTTCTGTCCAAGGTCCTCTGAAGCCCCGTTCTTTCTGAGACGGCCCGTCACATCCCTTAATCCTCATAGGAGTTCGCCCATGCTGTCCCGACGTACCTTCGCAGCCTCCATCGCCGCCCTTGTCGCCGCACCGCTGCTCAGCGCCTGCGGTGGTGACAGTGACGCGGCCACCGGGACGGGCGGCTCGGACACCAAGAAGGTCGGCAACATCAACATCGGCCCCGACCAGAACCGCATCCGCGGCAAGAAGGTCGACTCGATCGCCGCGCTCGTGCCGGCGGCCATCCGGGAGCGCGGCACGCTGAAGCTCGGCCAGAGTGCCGACGCCTCGCCGCCACTCGGGTTCTACGCGACCGACGACAAAACCAGAATCGGCTCGGAGATCGATATCGCCACGCTGGTCGCGGACACCCTCGGTCTCAAGCTCGACAACGAGGAGGTCTCCTGGGAAAACCTCTTCGTCGGGCTCGACAGCGCCAAGTTCGACGCCGTGTTCTCGAACGTCACCGTCACCGAGGAGCGCAAGGAGAAGTACGACTTCGCGACCTACCGACTCGACAACATCGCGTTCGAGGCGAAGAAGGGCGTCGACTGGACGGTCAAGGAGCCCAAGGACGTCGCGGGCAAGACCATCGCCGTGTCCTCCGGCACCAACCAGGAGAAGATCCTCGTCGACTGGAGCAAGCAGAACGAGGACGCCGGTCTCAAGCCCGTGGACATCAAGTACTACCAGAAGGACACGGACTACTACCTGGCGCTCCAGTCGGGACGCATCGACGCCTATCTCGGCCCGAGCCCGTCCGCCGCGTACCACGTCGCGTCCGCCGGCCAGACCGTGATCGTGGGCACGCTCTCGGGTGCCGGTGACAAGCTCCAGGGCAAGATCGCCGCCACCACGAAGAAGGACAGCGGCCTGGTGGACGCGTACGCCGCCGCCATCGACCACGTGATCGAGAACGGCCAGTACGCCGAGGTGCTCAAGCGCTGGGGGCTGACGAGCGAGGCCGTCGAGAAGTCCGAGATCAACCCTCCGGGTCTGCCGAAGACCGAGTCGTAGTCCACCCGAGAGCGGCGGGATCCGCACAGATCCCGCCGCTCTCCTAGGGGGTGTCGTTCGGATCACCTCGGGTCCGCGACGTCCGGTACGGCACCTCGCCGCGTTGTCGCATCACCCGAGTACGCCCAGTACGCGGGTCATGATCCGCCTTGCGACGCACGCCCCATGCGCCGCGGCCTGATCCGAGGTGATCCGAACGACACCCCCTGGCTCCCCGCTGAAAGGTCCCACTCCATGACCGCACCGAACGGCCGGGGGCTTCTGCACCTGGCCGCCGCCCTCGATCAGCAGGCGGCCTACGATGCCGCCTCCCATGTGGAGCTGGCGCAGCTCGCGGAGCGCGGGGCGCTCGACTTCGTGACGCTCGGCGACACCTTCGCGCGTCCGGGACCCGACGCGCTCGCCGTCCTCGCGCGGGTCGCGCCCGTCACCCGCAGAGTCGGGCTGGTGCCGACCGTGACCACCACACACACCGAGCCCTTCCATGTGCAGGCGGCCGTGGCGACCCTCGACTGGGTCAGCCGTGGCCGGGCCGGCTGGCAGATCGAGGTGTCGACGTCCGAGGGCGAGGCACGGCTCTTCGGCCGCCGACACGCCGCGCCCGCCGATGGGCTGTGGCGGGAGGCCGGCGAAGTCGCCGACGTGGCCGCCCGGTTGTGGGACAGCTGGCAGGACGACGCCGAGATACGTGACGAGGCGACCGGCCGCTTCGTCGACCGGGACAAGCTGCACCACGTCGACTTCGAGGGCCCGACCTTCTCGGTGAAGGGCCCCTCGATCGTGCCGCGCCCTCCGCAGGGTCACCCCGTCCGGGTCGTCGACGCCACCGAGGGGCACGCCCGGCAGACCGCGGCCCGGTACGCCGACGTGGCGCTCGTCCGGGTCGCGGGCCCGGCGCAGGCCCGTGCCGTACGGGCCGAACTGCGGGACGGAGCCGCGCGGTTCGGCCGCGACCCGGACGGCCTGCGCGTCCTCGCCGGGCTCTCCGTCGACCTCGGTGACGGCGAGCACGCGGCCGTGCCGGGCCATGGCGGCGGGGGACCCCGGCAGACCGCGCAGGGCCCGCTGTACCGGGGCGGTCCGGTCGATCTCGCCGAGCTGATCACCTCCTGGCACCAGGCCGAGGCCGCCGACGGCTTCCACCTCACGCCCGTCGAACCCCTCCGTGACCTGGAGCGGCTCGTCAACGGCACGGTGGCGCTGCTCCAGCACCGCGGCCTGTTCCGCACCTTCTATCCGGGCAGCACGCTCCGGGAACACCTGGGGCTTGGCCGGCCCGCCAACCAGTACGCCGTGGCAGGGGGAACGTCATGACCGTACGCAAGCAGGTGCACCTCGCCGCCCACTTCCCGGGCGTCAACAACACCACCGTCTGGGCCGATCCCCGGTCGAGGTCCCAGATCGACTTCGCGTCCTTCGAGCATCTCGCGCGCACCGCCGAGCGCGGTCTTTTCGACTTCTTCTTCCTCGCGGAGGGGCTGCGGCTGCGTGAGCACCGGGGACGTATCCATGATCTGGACGTGGTGGGACGGCCGGAGTCGATCACCGTGCTCAACGCGCTCGCGGCCGTCACCGAGCGGCTCGGGCTCGCTGCCACGGTCAACGCGACCTTCAACGAGCCGTACGAACTCGCCCGCAGGTTCGCCACGTTGGACCACCTGAGCGGCGGCCGGGCCGCCTGGAACGTGGTGACCTCCTCGGACGCCTTCACCGGGGAGAACTTCCGGCGCGGCGGCTACCTGGACCGTGCCGACCTCCCCCACTCTCAACTTCGTTCGAGCGGGGGGACCCCCATAACACGCGCCGCTGAATTCGTCGCCACCGCACGGGAGTTGTGGGACTCCTGGACGCCCGACGGACTGCCCCGTCCCTTTGCGCACCGGGGTCAACACTTCGACATCGCGGGCGAGTTCACCGTGCCGCGCTCCCCGCAGGGGTATCCGGTCGTCATCCAGGCCGGGGACTCGCCGGAGGGCCGCGAGTTCGCCGCGTCCACCGCCGACGTGATCTTCACGAGACACGGGACTCTGGAGGCGGGCCGGGAGTTCTACGCCGACGTAAAGGGGCGGCTCGCGAAGTACGGGCGGGCGCCCGAGGACCTGAAGATCATGCCCGGGGTCACCGTCGTGCTCGGCGACACCGCCGCCGAGGCTCAGGAGCGGGCCGCCGAGATCCGCCGCCTACAGGTCTCGCCGCAGAACGCGATCCTCGCGCTGGAGCAGGTCTGGGGCGTCGACCTCTCCTCGTACGACCCCGACGGGCCCCTCCCGGACATCGACCCGGAGCTCGGATCGACCCTGGTCCAGGGGCGGGTGAAAGTCGCCGACCCCTTCGCGATCGCCGAGAAGTGGCGGGCCCTGTCGCGCGAGAAGGGGCTGTCCATCCGGCAGACCGTGATCGAGGCGAGCGGCCGGCAGTCCTTCGTCGGCACCCCGGAGGCCGTCGCCGCCGAGCTCGACGAGTTCGTCACGAAGGACGCCGCCGACGGCTTCATCCTCGTACCGCATCTGACACCCGGCGGCCTGGACGACTTCGTGGACCGGGTGGTGCCGCTGCTCCAGGAGCGCGGCGCGTTCCGTACGGAATACACAGGCACGACGCTGCGCTCACACCTCGGGTTGCGGGATCCGGTGTGGAAGGGTTGATCACATGACGACGGACGCATCCGAGGACTGGAAGCACTGGCACGAGCACCGCAGTGAGACGGTGTCCGCGACCTATGGACCGCTCGCGCTCACGGGCACCCACTGGATCGAGGACTATCCGGAGGGGCAGCTTCCAGGCATCCCTGGGCGTTGGGCAGTCGGCGGTGACGCGGTCGTACTGACGGCGGCGGCCGAGGACGGTCTCACGCTCGGCGGGGAGCTCTTCACCGGTGAGGTCACGCTCGGTGCCGACCTCGGTCCGGCGGACGGCGCCCGCGTCGGGCACGGCGAGCGCCGCTTCGTCGTGCTCGTGCGGGAGGGGATCTGGGGCGTACGCGACTTCGACCCCGACTCACCCGCGCGGCGGGCCTTCAAGGGCATCGAGGCGACCGACCACGACCCGCGCTGGTCGGTGCCGGGTCACTTCACGCCGTACGGCGAGAGTCGCACCGTACGCGTGGAGAACGCGGACGGGCGAGCGCGCGGTCTGGGGCTCGGCGGGGTGCTCGCCTTCACCCTCGATGGACAGGACCTCACACTCCAGGTCTCGGTGGAGAGCGACGGCTCGCTGTGGGCCGTGTTCGCCGACTCCACAAGCGGGCAGGGCAGTTACCGCTTCCGGTTCCTGCGGCCCGCGGCGCCCGACGCCCAGGGGCGTACGACGGTGGACTTCAACCGGGCCGTGCTCCCGCCGTGCGCCTTCGCGGACCACTTCATCTGCCCGTTCCCGCCGCCCGGGAACACCCTGGTTGCGGCGATCGCGGCGGGGGAGCGGAACCTGCTCTGAGTCGTCCGGTCCCAGGCCTGCGCGCGCCGGCGGTGGTCTTCGTCGGCGCGCGTTCGCGGGGCCGGACGTATCTCTCTGTGAGACGGCTGTGCACATGGCAGGAACACGCCATTCTCGGCCAGTGGCCCGCTCGCCGGGTTGCCGCGGCCGCCGAGGGCGGCGCTCGCCGGGGGGCACTGCGGTGACATGGTCAATGCCTGTCAACACGCGTAGCTCGGGGGTGTCTTCGATACAAGATCAACCTACTTGTGTCGTTGGTCAGTTGAACCCCGCATGACCGAAAGGTGCCCTTGCGGAGATTGGTCGCGCGGTCGAATACTCCCCCACAGCGCTTCCCAGGAGCACGGCTTGTCCGGAATCCGGGCAGGGGTGTCCCTGGCTGCGCCTCACGGGCCCCGACCCCACGCGGGCCCCCGACACCCCCCTCGGAGGGACGAACGTGAGGATCAAGCGCACCACCCCCCGCAGCGGTATAGCGAGACGGGTCCGGCTGATCGCCGTCACCACCGGACTCGTGGCCGCAGCTGCTGTCACCATCCCCACCTCCAGCGCGAGCGGCGCGGAGCCCTTCACCGCGTCCGAACTGAAGAGCGCCGGCGCCTCGGTGCTCAAGGCCGATGTTCCCGGCACCGCCTGGGCGGTCGACGCGAAGACCAACAAGGTCGTCGTCACCGTCGACAGCACCGTCTCCGCGACGGAGATCGCGGAGATCAGGGCGACCGCGGCCGACAACGCCGGCGCCCTGCAGATCAAGCACGTCCCCGGCAAGTTCAACAAGCTGATCCAGGGCGGCGACGCCATCTACGCGAGCAGCTGGCGCTGCTCCCTCGGCTTCAACGTCCGCAGCGGCACCACGTACTACTTCCTGACCGCCGGTCACTGCACCGACGGCGCGGGCACCTGGTGGTCGAACTCCACCCACACCACGACGCTCGGCACCACGGCGGGCTCCAGCTTCCCGACCAACGACTACGGCCTGGTGCGCTACACCAACACCACGGTCGCCAAGGCGGGCACCGCCGGCGGCGTGGACATCACCAGCGCGGGCACCCCGGCCGTGGGCGCCACGGTCTACCGCGACGGCTCGACCACCGGCACGCACAGCGGCCGGGTCTCCGCCCTCAACGCGACCGTCAACTACGGTGGCGGCGACATCGTCTACGGCATGATCCAGACCAACGTCTGCGCCGAGCCCGGCGACTCCGGCGGCTCGCTCTACTCCAGCTCCGGTATCGCCTACGGTCTGACCTCCGGCGGTAGCGGCAACTGCACCTCCGGCGGCACGACGTTCTTCCAGCCCGTCGTGGAGGCCCTGAGCGCCTACGGCGTCAGCGTCTTCTAGGCCGGTACTCACCCCCCACCGGCTGTCGCACGACCTGACCTTGCAGCCAGCAGAAGGCGAGCCCCCGCACGCAACTGACGTGCGGGGGCTCGCCCTTGCTCGGGTGACGGAGTTACCGTCGACGTACATGCCTGATGCGCCCACTTCGGACCCTGGGGGCCGTAATGGTGGAGGAGCTGGTGGCGGCGGGAGTCTCCGTCGCGTCCGTGGGGCTGGTCTATGTGATGGCCGGGGCCCGTGTCGTCAAACAGTACGAACGGGGTGTCGTGCTGCGGCTCGGCAGACTGCGCTCGTCGGTGCGCGGCCCCGGGTTCACGATGATCGTGCCCTTCGTGGACAAGCTGCGTAAGGTCAACATGCAGATCGTGACGATGCCGGTGCCCGCGCAGGACGGCATCACGCGGGACAACGTCACGGTCCGGGTGGACGCCGTCATCTACTTCAAGGTGATCGACGCCGCCGACGCCGTCATCCAGGTCGAGGACTACCAGTTCGCGGTCTCGCAGATGGCGCAGACGTCGCTCCGCTCGATCATCGGCAAGAGCGATCTCGACGATCTGCTCTCCAACCGCGAAAAGCTCAACCAGGGCCTGGAGTTGATGATCGACAGCCCGGCGGTCGGCTGGGGTGTGCAGATCGACCGCGTCGAGATCAAGGACGTGTCCCTGCCGGAGACGATGAAGCGCTCGATGGCCCGGCAGGCGGAGGCCGACCGCGAACGCCGCGCCCGGATCATCAACGCCGACGCGGAACTCCAGGCGTCCAAGAAGCTGGCGGAGGCCGCCGAGGTGATGTCCGAACAGCCCGCCGCACTCCAACTACGCCTGCTACAGACGGTGGTGGCCGTCGCCGCTGAGAAGAACTCCACGCTCGTACTGCCCTTCCCGGTGGAGCTGCTGCGGTTCCTGGAACGGGCGCAGCCGGGTACGCCGAGTGCGCAACCGGCGGCGGCGGTGCCTCAGCAACCGGTGCAGGAGCAACTCCCGCCCGGCGAGGTCCCGGTGGAATCGGACCCCGAGGGGTCGAAAACCGGACAGGACTAGACCTCACAGGCTGCGCAACGGGTACGCGCACGCAGCGTTTGCACCGGGAACCCAGGTGGAGTGACCACCCACAGTCAACACATAGGGGGCGTACGCCCCTTGGCGCACGCGAGTCCTGAAGTCGACCTTGTGTGCCCCCGGTAAGCCTCGGAATAGTGGGCATCGAACTATTGGCATGGACGCGGCTTTTTGCTGTACCGCGGCTTCATGTCCGTACACCTTCCGGCCGAAGAGGTCCCCACAACCTCCAGGCCGGCCCCCCACAGGAGGACGTAAGTTGAAGCACCGACGCATATCCAGGCGGCGTGCCGCCATCGCGGGCGCGGGAATCACCGCACTGATCGCCGCGGGAGTAACCTTCCAGACTGCGAACGCCAGCGAGACCCCGACTCCGCGGACGTTCTCGATCGAGGCGGCCGGAAAGCTCGCCTCGACCCTCGGCAAGGACCTCGGCACCGACGCGGCGGGAACGTACTACGACGCGAAGACCAGGAGTCTCGTCGTCAACGTCCTCGACGAAAGCGCCGCGCAGACCGTCCAGGCGACCGGCGCCCAGGCGAGAATCGTCGAGAACTCCCTCGCCGAGCTGACGAGCGCCCATACGACGCTCCAGAAGGACGCGACCATCCCCGGCACCTCATGGGCGACCGACCCGGAGACCAACAAGGTCGTCGTCACCGCGGACGGCACCGTCTCCAAGGCCGAACTGGCCAAGCTGACCGAGGTCGTCGACGGGCTCGGCTCCACGGCCGAACTCCAGCGTACGAAGGGGGAGTTCAAGCCCTTCGTTGCGGGCGGCGACGCCATCACCGGCGGTGGCGGACGCTGCTCGCTCGGCTTCAACGTGGTCAAGGACGGCGCGCCGTACTTCATCACGGCCGGCCACTGCACCGAGGCCATCTCCACCTGGTCGGACTCGTCCGGCAACGTGATCGGCCAGAACGCGGGATCCAGCTTCCCGGACAACGACTACGGCCTGGTCCAGTACACCTCCAGCGTCGCCCACCCGAGCGAGGTCGACCTCTACAACGGGTCCGCGCAGGCCATCACCCAGGCGGGCAACCCGACGGTCGGCCAGTCGGTGACCCGCAGCGGTTCGACGACCCAGGTGCACAGCGGCACGGTCACCGGCCTGAACGCCACCGTGAACTACGGCAACGGCGACATCGTCAACGGGCTCATCCAGACCAACGTCTGCGCCGAGCCCGGCGACAGCGGCGGCTCACTCTTCTCGGGCTCCACCGCGATCGGACTCACCTCCGGCGGAAGCGGTGACTGCACCTCGGGTGGCACGACGTTCTTCCAGCCGGTCACCGAGGCGCTTTCGGCCTTCGGGGCGGCCATCGGCTGACGGCTGCGGTGTGTGTCGGAGCCCCGTTCCCGCTTTTGCGGGGGCGGGGCTCTCGTCCGTGCGGCGTCGCCTCTGTGGGGCGTGAGGGGCGGCGGCCTACGGGGTTGAGGGTGGCGGCCCACGGGGGAGGGGTGGCGACCTACGGGGTGGAGGGGTGGCGGCGCAGCCCGCGCTCGGGTTGCCCGCGATCACGACCAGCAGGGTGGCCACGCCGATGCCGACGATCCTGAAGACGCCCTGCGCAGCGCGCCCACGTGGGAGGTGATGAACAACAGCTGTAGGGCGGTCGCGCCGAGGACGAGGGGATGGCCCGCGGGGTGACGGCGTCCTTCACCTCGGAGCGGAAGCCGGTGTGCCGTGTCATGTCGCCATGGTCCGCGCGGGGAGCGGTTTCCGCGGGTGGGAGACGGTCGGATGGTAGTCGTGCGCATGCGCTACGTAATTGTTACGTGTTCGAAACTTCAGACGACTCACGCTGCTGTTGGGGTGCTGGTTACATTTGGGGCCCGCGGGGCAGCAACTTCCATGGCGATAGCGGAAGTTGACCTTCCATTAGTTCCCTTCGTCGAGTTCTCGACCAGTTCTCGTCGTCGGTCTCCGCGCGGGAGTCGTACAGCCGATCATCGGGGGAGTGCTGTGCAGAGAATCCAGCTGACCTATTGGTGGAACGGGCATGAGCCCGGCGACGTCGTCGAGTTGGACGACGCGACCGCGCGGGAAGTCCTCGGGGTGATCGCCCTGCCCGCGCCTGAGTCGGATGCCGAGCCGGCCGCTGCGTCGGATACCGAGCCGGAGTCCCGGCGATGACCGAGCCGTACATCACCTTCCCGGACGTCGAGCAGCTGGTCGTAGATCTCCTGAAGGACCGCAGTGAGCTGGCCGGTGTCCTGGTCGATGTCCAGCCGCCCTCCGGCTTCGACGGCTCGCAGCGCGCGGTACTGGTCTCCCGGGTCGGCGGAGCCTGGGCGGAGGATCCCCGGCTGGACAACCCGCTGGTCGACCTGGAGGTGTACGGCCCGTCCAAGGCCGCGGCCCACACCGTCTCCCTGGTCGCCCGCGCCCTGGTGCTCCAGCTCCGGGGAGCGGTGTACGGCGAGGCGACCGTCGTGGACGTCGTCGAGGAGGACGGCCCGCGCTGGCTGCCCGACTACCGGCACGCAACCGCCAACCGCTATGTCTCGACCACCCGTCTGGTGGTCCGCCCGGCCTGACCGCCGGCTCCGAACGCACTCCCGTCGCGGGGCGCCCGCTCCACCCGGCGCCCCGCGCATCGTCCGCACGCATCCGCAGCACGTCATGTCCCACTCCCACCAAGGAGCAGTGATGGCCGGAACGAACGCCAAGGAGATCAGGGTCGCGGGCAGCGGCCGGGTCCTCATCGCCCCACTCGCCACCGCACCACCCGCCGATACCAGCGCGGCGTGGGGCGCGGCCTGGAAAGACCTCGGCTACACCAGCACCGACGGGGTCAAGATCACCAAGAAGGACAAGCTGGACCCCGTCGACACCTGGCAGAGCGTCAGCGCGGCGCGGTTCGTCTACTCCGACCGCGACCTCAGCTTCAAGTTCCAGCTCCTTCAACTCAACGAGGACACCATGCCGTTCTTCTTCGGCGGAGGGTCGGTGAAGGAGACGGCGACCGGGTCCGGGCTGTACAAGTACGAGCTGGAGGCCGAGCCGAAGTTCGACGAGCGCATGCTCGGGCTGGAGTTCGTCGACGGGACCGACGTGTCGTACCGCCTGATCGTCGCCCGCGGCCAGGTGACCGAGACGGAGGAGATCTCCCTCGTCCGTACGGCCCCCGTGAAGCTGGGCGTCACATTCACGGCGCTGGCCACGGTGAACGGCGCCCCGCTCGCGACGTTCCTGATGAAGGACCCGAGCTTCAGCGCGGCCTGAGCGATCCCCCTGCCCGTCCCTTGTGAGGAGCTCTCCCCGTCATGGCCCGTTTCAACGTCAACGCCGCCCGCGCCCAGCGCCTCGAAACCGTCGGGAAGGACTGGGAGTTCGAGGTGGACACGGATGTGTTCCGCCTGCCCACCGAGTTCCCGCGCAGCATCGCCAAGCAGATCGCCACGCTGGAGGACAACGACATCGACGGTCTGCTCGCGTTGCTGCTCGGGCCCGAGCAGTTCGAGCGGTTCGGCAAGTACGACGTCAGTGTCCAGGACGTCTCCGCGATCCTGGAGGCGTACGGCAGCGAGACGGGGATGACGCTGGGGGAAGGCTGAGCCTCGGCGCGCTGGTCGACGAGCACGCCGAGGCCCTGGAGGCGGACCTGCTCCGCCACTACGGCGTCGACCTCCTCGACTGGCACCGGGGCCGCCTCTCCTCGCGCCGCCTGCGCGTCCTGATCGAACACCTCCCGGCCGACTCGTCCTTCGCCCGAGCCGTCCACGGCGAACAGGCGGACTGGACGATCACCGACCACCTGCTGGCCTCGGTCGTCGACCAACTGGCGGTCGCCAACTGGATGTTCGCGACGGTCAACCGCGACGAGGACACGGAGCCGGCGCCTTATCCGGAGGTCGTGCCGCGACCGGGCGACGGCAGCAACGGGGGCCCTGAACAGGGGAGTCCGACTGCGGAGCACGGCGCGTCGGCGGCGGCGATCGTGGCCTTCCTGAGCTCGCCCGCATGAAAGGAGGAGAACTTTGCCCCCCTCGGAGCAGACCGGAACCATTCCCCTGTGGCTCTACGACTATGTGACGTCCAAATCCTTCAAGGACGCCGTACGAAAAGTCGTGGACGCCAAGTGGCTTGCCGACAACGTGCCGGTCACCGGTGCGAAGGCCGAAGTCTCCGGAGCGAAGGCCGAAGCCAACGCCGGCACGCTCAGCGTGTTCGGGGTCCAGGCCGAGTACGGCCTGGTCAAGCACGAGGCCGCGGCCATCGATCTGAACAAGATCTTTGAGCGTAAGGCTCAGGAGAAGGTGGACAACGAGCAGGACAGACGGCTTCACGGTCTCACCATCAGAGCCGTGGCCACCCAGGACCTGTTCGGCGCGGTGAAGCGGACCCTGGACGCCGCCACGGCCGACATCCGCCGCCTCCAGGCCGATGAGCAGCGGCTGACCAAAAGGGGCACCGCCCTCCAGAACGCGATCGGTGGCATCCACCGAAAGCTGACCGCGGACGATCAACGTCTGCGTACCCAGCTCAGTGCCCTCAGCGCCAGGATCGGCAAGGTCAGCCAGGTCGCCAACGCCGCGGACCAGCGCAGCAAGTCCGTGCGGATCAGGACTCAGGAGGCCCTCAAGCAAGTTGGAGTCCTGGACCGCGCGGTCAGGAAGGGCCTGCAGAAAATCAGCGACTTGGACGAAGAGACCACAAGCACGCGCGGCTCCGTCTATCGCCTGGACAACGCGCTCAAATCCCTCGAACAAACCCTACGCCGATAGCGACCCGCACGACACCGACCCCAACGGCGACACCGACGGAGCCAACCCACCATGCAGACGTCACTCGTATCGGTCACCCGGGCGCTGAACCAGATGAGGTCCGCCGCCACCAACACCGGCGGTGCCGTCACGCGTATGCGTACCGCGGTCACCGGCGCCACCGGCTCGGTCGACCGGCTCAGGACCGCGGCGACTCAGTCGGGCACGGCCACCGGACGGCTGCGGACCTCGGCCACACAGGCGAGCGCCGGCCTCAACCAGATGCGGACCGCAGCGGTCCGGGCCTCCAGTGATGTCCAACGGGCGGGCCAGAGCGCGGCGTCGGGCGGCGGCCTCTTCAACCGGTTCAGTCAGGGACTGCGGACCGCGACCACCGCCCAACGCGGCCTGAACACCGCGATGAAGGCCAACATCATGGGCGCGATCCTCGCCCTCATCATGCCCCTCATCAGCAAGCTCATCGACATGGCGATGCAGTCGAAGACCGTGCAGGCCGTCATGCAGGCGGCGTTCAAAATCATCGGCCAGGTAGTGGGCGTGGCCATGAAGGCGGCGTCGGTCGCGATCCGCTGGCTGATCGACTCGGGGAAGAGCGTCGTCAACTGGCTGAAGGCCAACTGGCCATTGCTCGTGGCCGTTCTCACCGGCCCGGTGGGCATCGCCGTCATGGCGATCGTGAAGCACTGGGACCGGATCAAGGAGGCGGTCGGGTCGGTCCGTAACTGGATCGTCGACAAATGGAACTCCGTTGTCGATTTTCTGCGGAGCGTACCCGGGAAGATCGTGAGCTTCTTCGCCGAACTGCCCGGCAAGCTCAGGAACATGGGCGGTGACATCGTCCAGGGCCTCATCAACGGCATCCGCGACAAGGCTTCCGCCGTCCTCTCCGCCGTCAAGAACTTCATCGTCGACAAGATTCCCGGCCCCATCCGCAGCGCGCTGGGCATCTCCTCGCCCTCGAAGGTGATGATGGGCTTCGGCGGGGACATCGGCGAAGGCCTCGCCCTGGGTATGGAAGGCGCCGGGAACCGGGTGGCGGGCGCCGCCGGGAGGCTCGCCACCGCCACCGCGCGCAGTGCGATCGGCCCCGGCTACAGCCTCGCCGGCACCGCCGCCCGGTCGGGGACCCGTACCGGCGCCGCCGCCGCGTCCGCGCCCGTCACCGTCAACGTCCACCCCCGCCCCGGACAGTCCGAGTACGAGATCGGCCGGATCACCGCCCGCGAACTCGCCTGGGCGGCCAAGCGATGACCGGACAGCAGCTCCAGCAGCCGGTGTTCGAGGTGGACGGCTGGGCCGGGAACACAGTCGACGACGCCGGCGTCGAATGGTGGGTCACCAGCGAGCAGGGCTGGGCGTCCACCCCGCCCGTCCGGCTCACCCTGATCGATCGCCCCGAACGGCACGGCGCGTTCGACGCGCCCTCATATCGAGGCTCTCGTGTGATCACCCTGGAGGGCACCGCCATCGCCCCCGAACGGATGGCACGGGAAGCGGCCAAGGACCGGCTGGCCGCCGTACTGGCCGACGGCAGCGCGCTGTTGCCGCTCGTCGTCACCGAACCGCACCGCACCCGCAGGGCGTTGGTCCGGCTCACCGCCGAGACGAAGATCGTCGATCGCAAGTCCGGCTCCTTCGAGTTCTCCCTGACCATGACCGCGCCTGACCCGCTGCGGTACTCGTACGGGCTCAACGCGAGTACCTGCCCGCTGCCCTCCTCCAGCGGCGGTGTCACCTTCCCGCTCTCCTTCCCTCTGAACTTCGGGCCCGGCTCCTCCGGTGGCCGGCTGCTGCTGGAGAACAAGGGCACCGCCCCCACCTGGCCCACCTGGCGGATCGCCGGGCCCTGCGTTCAGCCGGTGATCACCAACACCGCGACCGGCGATGAACTCGCCTTCGAACTCACCCTCCAGGAAGGCGAGTTCCTGCTCATCGACACCGACGCACGCTCGGTGCTGCTCCAGGGAACGGCCTCCCGCCGCTCCACCCTGCGGCCCGGCTCGGACTGGTTCCCTCTCCGGCCGGGCGCCACGCCCGTCCTCTTCCGCGCCCGCGACTATGCCCCGGCCGCCCGGCTGACCGCCGAATGGCGCGACGCCTGGCTCTGAGACCGCCCAGAAAACGGCTACGGAAGGAACGCCCCCGCATGGCTGACTTCGAGCGTGACTCCGGATGGCTCTCCGGCAGTGTCGTGGACGCCGAGGACGCCCGCCTCGCCACCGGCGTGCTCGCCGCGGCGTCCGCGAACCCCGGCAACCCGATCGCCGCCCGCACAGGGATCAGACCCGGCCCCGGCAGCCCCGGCAATGTCGAGGCGACCTCGACCCCCTCGCGCAATGTGACGGTACGTCCCTTCCAAGGGGTCATCCAGGGCACTCGTACCACCGCCGCGGGCGCGTATCTGATCACGCTTGCCCAGCAGAAGACCCTCGACGTGCTCACCGCGGCCCCGGCCCACGCGTCCAACCCGCGCATCGCCCTCGTCGTGGCCCAGCAGACGGACCGGCAGTACGGCGACGAGAGCGACGGCATGCTCGTGCGGGTCGTGGCCGGGGAGCCCGCGGTGACGCCGGTGCCGCCCACCGTGACCGGTGACTGGATGCCGCTCGCCGAGATCACCGTCCGGGCGAACGCGGGGTCCGTCACCCCCGCGGACATCAAGGACCTGCGTGCGTACACCGTCGCCGCCGGCGGGGTGCTTCCCCTCCAGGTCCAGGAGTCGTTACCGGCCGACGGTTACTCCGGACAGCGCCTGTACGACCTGGAAACAGGGCTCGACATGGTCCGCAGAGGCACCTCCTGGCGTCCCGCGGCGACCGGTGCGATCGAGTTCTTCGGCCCGGCCGACGCGGGCTGGCCGCAGACCGGTGGCTCGGCGGGTGCCGGCTCGTACACCTTCAACCAGGTGACCGTGCCGACCGCGCCCTACCCCCGGATGCTGCTGATCACGGCGCAGGTGACCGTGCAGACCTCGGGCCCCGACGAGCGGTGGGACCACGTGGCGCGCGGCCTGGACGGGGTGGTCTCGGCCCTCGCCTGCTTCCACGGCGGCCCCACGAAGATCATCACCAGCGTCGCGAGCGGCCACCGGCTGCTCCCCGCGGCGACACCGCTGGTGGTGACGCAGTCCTTCGGCCGGGGCGGCGGCGTCACCACCGGCACCGCGTCCGTGTTCTCGGCCGCCGCGCACTACACCGGCCTGCGCGTCCTGGCGTTCCCCGTTCTGTGACCCTCCGACCGGAAGAGGCACTTCCATGAGTACGCCCACCCCAGAACGCGACTCCGGCTGGATCTCCGGCGGTGTCGTCGACGCGGAGGACGCCCGGCTCGCCACCGGCGTGCTCGCCGCGCCCGGGGCAAGCCCGGTCCAGGCCCGCAGCGGCATCCGGCCGGCCACCGCCGACCCCGGCAAGGTCCAGCCCACCGCCACCGTGTCCGGCAAGGTCACCGTCAGCCCCTTCCAGGGCGTGATCCAGGGGACCAGGGCCACCGCGACCGGCGCCTACCTCGTCACGCTCGACCAGCAGAAGACCCTCGACGCACTCGGCACGAACCCCGCCGACTCGGCCAACCCGCGCAACGACCTGATCATCGCCCGGCAGCGCGACACGCAGTACGGCGACACCACCACCGCGATGACCGTCGAACTCGTCAAGGGAACCGCCGCCGCCACTCCCACCGACCCCGCGGTGACCGGCGACTACATCCCGCTCGCCCGGCTCAGGATCGCGAAGAACGCCGCCTCCGTCGCCGCCACCGACATCGACGACCTGCGTGTCTGGACCACGGCCGCCGGCGGCATCCTGCGGGTCTGGGGCGAGGGCGGCCGGCCCACGTACCCCTACAGCGGCATGTACATCCACCGCTTGGACACCAACCACCTGGAGTGGTACGACAGTTCGGCGAACTGGCGGGCGGTCAACGACGACACCGGCTGGACCACGCTCCCGCTGCTCCCCAACTGGACGGTCTACAACGGCGAGACACCGGCCGTACGGCGGATCGGATCCGTTGTCCACCTGCGCGGTGCCATCCGCACCTCCGTCGCCGTCTCGGTCAACGGCACCTCCATCCTCACCGGCCTCCCTGCCGGGGTCCGCCCGACGATGGGACACCACTGGTACGCCGTGCTGGGCGGGGTGACGCGGGGCCTCGAACTCATGTTCCGCACCGACGGCACCGTAGGAGTGTTCCCCCAGGACACGCCCCTCCCGGCCAACCAGCTGCTCTACCTCAACACCACCTGGCTGGTGGGCTAGTGGCCTCCCGCCCGACCCGCTACACCTACTACACCGCCGACCTCGCCACCGGCGCCATCACCGACGAACTCCCTTTGTACGACACCACGTTCAGCACGGAGCTCAACGAAGCCGGCGAATTCCGCGCCCGGTTGCCCCTCGGCGACCCCCGGGTGACCGTCCACCGCCCCCGCGAACTCACCGAACCCGGACGGGCCGCCCTCTACGTCGAGCGCGACGGCGTGCTCGTCTGGGGCGGGGTGATCTGGACCGCCAAGTACACCTCCGCAGACCAGCACCTGGAGATCGGGGCGGCCGGTTTCCTCTCCTACTTCGACCACCGCCGCGTCCTGCCCGCCGACTTCGACCCGAACGCCACCGACCTGGCCTCCGTCGACGTCTCCTTCACCAACGCCGACCAGTCCGACATCGCCCGCACCCTCGTCGCCGTCGCCCAGGCCCACCCGGGCGGCAACATCCAGGTACGCCCCGAGTCCACGGCCCCCTCCGGCATCACCCGCACCCTCGACTACCCCGGCACCGGCCTCAAGAGCACCGGCGAGGCACTGCGCGAACTGGCCAGCCTGGAGGACGGCCCGGACTTCCTCTTCGACATGGCGTACGGCACCGACGGCCGCCCCGTCCGCAGACTCCGCGTCGGCACACCCCACCTCGGCCAGCAGGGCACCCCGCACGTGTGGGAGTACGGAGCCAACCTCATCGGTTACGCCTGGCCGGTCGACGGCGCCTCCACCGCGAGCCGCGTCTTCGCCCTCGGCGAGCAGGGCGAGACCAGCCAGTTGGTCGCCGTCGCCGAGGACCGCGCCACCGGACGCCCTCTCACCGAGACCGAGGTCTCCTACGTCAACCTCACCGACGTCAACCTCCTGCGCTCCCAGGCCCGTTCGGCCCTCGCTGCGGTCTCGGCCCCCGTCGTCCTGCCCGAACTGACCGTGCGCGCCGACCTGGAACCCGTACTCGGCTCCTATCAGGTCGGCGACGACGCCACGGTCGTCATCAAGGACGTGTTCTTCCCGGAGGGCACCCACTTCGACGTACGGATCACCGGGATCGAGGTCACCCCGGGCAGCGACGCGGGGGAGGAGCAGGTCCAGCTGACGGTGACACCCACCACGCACACCCCCTGACCCAGGAGTACACCGTGACCAGGATCAACCGCCCCGACACCCTCCTCACCGAACTCCGGGACATCAAGCGCCGCCTGCACGCCCTGGAGACCGCGCAGCGCACGACGACCACCGCGACGACCACCGCGATCACAGCCCAGGCGATCGCCGCGGAACCGGAAGCCGCCGAGACAGACACGACAGACACTCCCGAGCCCGAATAGACCGAGTCGTCACGCAAAGTAATTTGATTACCGCAATCCGTCACTCACTTCCCAACTGCTCTGCCCCGCCAGGGAGATGGCGGGGCAGCCCTGTTTCGGCCGTTGCCCATCTCGCCAAGTATTCGTCGATGTGTTCGAATCAAGTCGCTGACCGGTGCTGATGAGGTTAGAGTAATCGAACTAACGTACGACGAAGATATCGGGCTTCTGGCTGAAAAGGGGCGGAGTGATGGAGGTGCGGCATGGCGGGCTTCGCCCATGTGCACGTCGCGTCCGGTTACTCCGCCCGCTACGGCGCCTCACACCCCGAGCAGCTCGTCCGACGGGCGGCCGACCGCGGCATGGCGTCCCTCGCACTCACCGACCGGGACACGGTCACCGGCGCCGTCCGCTTCGCGCATGCCTGCGAGAAGGAGGGGATCCGGCCGCTCTTCGGCATCGACCTCGCCGCCGAGGCCCTGGCGCCTCCGCCGCCGGTCCGGCGCCGACGCACTCCGGCACGCGGCGGCGCGTATGTCGTCGAGCCGCCGCTGCGGTTCGTTCTCCTCGCACAGAACCGGGCGGGCTGGGCACGGCTGTGCCGCATCACCTCGGCCGCCCATGTCGGCGCCGTGTCCGGTACGGCGCCCGTGGTGCCGTGGGAGGCGCTGCGCGAGTACGGCGGCCCCGGTCTGATCGTGCTGCTCGGTGCGCTCTCGGAGCCGGTGCGGGCGCTGTCGGTGGGCCGGGAAGACGTCGCGATGAAGCTGCTGGAGCCGTGGCGGGAGGTCTTCGGGGATGGGGTCCGGTTGGAGATCGCCGCGCAGAAACGTTTCAGCACGGGACCGGGATCACTCCGCCTGGCCGCCCGCACCCTGGCGCTGGCCGACCGCACCCGCACCACCGCGGTGCTCTCCAACGCCGTCCGCTACGCCGACCCCGACCAGCACCGCCTCGCCGATGTCCTGGACGCGGCGAGGCTGCTGCGACCGATCGACCGGCGCCGGCTGGACAGCGGACAGCGCTGGCTCAAGGACGAGCGAGGAATGGAGACCGTCGCGCGAATGATCGTCGAATGCGCCGGAGGGGACATCCCTCGGGCCCGCCGTCTGATGGCGGACACCGCCGCCACGGCGGCCGCCTGCACCCTCGACCCCCGAGCCGACCTCGGCCTCGGCACACCCCACCTCCCGGAACCGTCGCTCTTCGGCGTCGGGCCCGGAGCGGGCGACACGGCCCGGCTGCTGCGCCGGAGGTGCGAAGACGGCCTGGCCCGACGCGGCCTCGACCGCGACCGAGCGGCACTCGACCGGCTGGACGAGGAACTCGACGTGATCTCCCACTGGAACTACGACTCGTACTTCCTCACCGTCGGACAGGTCGTGACCGACATCCGGGCCAAGGGCATCCGGGTCGCGGCCCGCGGTTCGGGCGCCGGTTCGCTGGTCTGCCACGCGTTGGACATCGCCACCGCCAACCCGCTCGACCATCGCCTGCTGTTCGAACGCTTCCTGAGCAAGCGCCGCGAATCGCTGCCGGACATCGACATCGACGTGGAGTCCGCCCGCCGGCTGGAGTGCTACGACACGATCTTCGAACGGTTCGGGAGGGAGCGAGTGGCGGTCACCGCGATGCCCGAGACCTACCGCGCCCGCCGGGCCCTGCGGGACACCGGCCTGGCCCTCGGGATCGCACCCGCCGACGTCGACCGGATCGCCAAGAGCTTCCCGCACCTCCGCGCCTCCGACATCACCGGCGCCCTGGCCGAACTGCCCGAACTGCGGCAGTTGGCAGCCGAAGCAGGCCGCTACGGGCCACTCTGGGAGCTCGCCGAAGGCCTCGACTCGCTGGTCCACGGCATGGCCATGCACCCCTGCGGCGTGGTCATCAGCGACGCGACGCTCCTGGACCGGCTGCCGGTGCAGCCCACTCCGCAGGGCGACTACCCGATGGCGATGGCGGCGAAGGAGGAGATCGAGGCGCTGGGCAACATCAAACTCGACGTCCTGGGCGTACGGATGCAGTCCGCGATGGCCCACGCCGTCGCCGAGATCGAACGGACGACCGGCAACCACATCGATCTGGACGACCCCGAGCAGGTGCCGCTCGACGACGTCTTCGCGTTCAAGCTCATCCAGGAGAGCCAGACCCTGGGCCTGTTCCAGCTCGAGTCGCCCGGCCAGCAGGACCTGTTGTCCCGGCTGCAGCCCCGCGACCCGCAGGACGTCATCGCCGACATCAGCCTCTTCCGCCCCGGGCCGGTCGCCGGCGGCATGCCCGAGCGGTACATCGCCGCCCGGCACGGCGGCACACCGGACTACGCCCACCAGGACCTCGAACCCGTGCTCGCCGACACCTACGGCGTGACCATCTGGCACGAGCAGATCATCGAGACGCTGCATGTGATGACCGGCTGCGACCGGGCCTTCGCGGAGATCACCCGACGAGCACTCGGTGACAAGGACCAACTGCCCAGGATCAAGGACTGGTTCCACCAGAAGGCACGCGTACGTGGCTACAGCGCGACCGTCCGGGACGAGGTGTGGAAGACCGTCGAGGCCTTCGGGGCGTACGGCTTCTGCCGCGCCCACGCGGTCGCCTTCGCCGTACCGGCCCTGCAGAGCGCCTGGCTCAAGGCCCACCACCCGGCGTACCTGCTGGCAGGTCTTCTCGAACACGACCCCGGTATGTGGCCCAAGCGCGTCCTGGTCTCCGACGCCCGTCGGCGCGGGGTGCAGGTCCTGCCCGTCGACATCAACCGCTCCAAGGTGAAGCACACCGTGGAGAAGACCGACGGGGAGCAGTGGGGTGCACGGCTGGCGTTGTCCGCGGTGCACGGCATCAGCGAGGAGGAGTGCGCGCGGATCGAGCAGGGGCAGCCGTACGGATCACTGTCGGACTTCTGGCAGCGGGCCCACCCCAGCCGGCCGATCGCCGAACGCCTCGCGGAGATCGGCGCGTTGAGCCCTCTCCATGACGGGCGTCTCACGCGCCGCGATCTGCTGCTTCAGATCGCCGAACTCCACCGGGCCTCCCGCACCCGGTCCGCGGGCAAGGGCCAACTGCCCATCGAAGTAGACGCAGTTGGGGGAGCGGAGCCGAGCGGTCTGCCGGAGATGACCGGACGTGAGGCCCTGAGCGCAGAGTTGGGCGCCCTCGGTATCGACGTCTCCAGGCATCTGATGGAGCATCACCACCGGCTGCTGCGCGAGATCGGCGCGACCGACGCGGCGCACCTGGCCGGGCTGCGCGCCAATCAGCAGGTCCTGGTCGCCGGTGTACGGGCCTCCACGCAGACCCCGCCGATCGCCAGCGGGAAGCGGATCATCTTCGTCACCCTGGAGGACGGTTCAGGGCTGGTCGACCTCGCCTTCTTCGAGGACTCCCACCCGGCCTGCGCGCACACCGTCTTCCACAGCGGTCTGCTCCTGGTCCGCGGCACGGTCCAGGTGCGCGGTACCCGCCGTACCGTCGTCGGCACCATGGCCTGGGACCTGGACGAGATCGCCGCCGCCCGCCGGGACGACGGCCCCGGGGCCGCCCTCGCCCTGCTCGGCGCCGGCCGCCCGCACCCGACCCCCGCCCAACCGGCTCCGGGACAGCCGCCGCCCGCCGCCCCCACCCAGCCGCAGCGCACCCTGGCCAACGGCACCACCGGCGCCCGCCTGCACCCGTACGCCGATCTCCAGCCGGCCGGTACCCGCTCGGCCGACCTGAAGAAGTTCGGCCATCGCAGCCCCGGGAGCGCGGGATGACCACACGTCAGCGGCATATCGCCCACCTTCATCTGCACACCGCGCTGACCGAGGATCAGTACGATGACATAATCGAACTGATGTCTGGTATTACGCCCCATGTGCAGGCCATCCCACCCAACGCCCTTCAGCTGGACCTGACTTCGGCGCTCAGATACTTCGACCTGTCCCCCTACGACATGGTTCAGACGGTGATGATGAGACTGCGGGCCCACTGCGGCATCGACAGCAGCGCAGGCCTCGCGAGCAACCGCATGCTGGCGGCCATGGCGGCCGACGCGTCCGCGCCCGGCGAGACCACCTGGGTCCCGGCCGAGCGGGCCGCCGACTGGCTCCACCCCCGCCCGCTCACCGCACTGCCCGGGATCGGCCGCGCCACGGCGACCACCCTCACCAGGTACGGCCTGCACACCATCGGCCAGATCACCGACATACCCGCGGCGACCCTGCAACGTCTCCTCGGCGCCGGCCAGGCACGGCTGTTGGCCGAACGGGCCCGTGGTCACGACCTCCGTCCGGTCGTCCCCGCGGAACCGGCGACTCATCTGGCCGCCGATCTCCTGCTCGACCGGGACTGCCTCGATCCGGCACAACAGCACCGAGCCGTCCTCGGCCTGGCCGAACAGATCGGCGCCCGCCTGCGCGGCGAGAACCAGGTCGCCGGCCGGCTCACCCTCACGGTCCGGTACGCCGACCGCAGCTCCACCACGCGCACGCGTCCGCTGCCGGAATCCACCGGCCACTCGCCCGCCCTCGCCGCGGCTGCCCTGGGACTGTTGGCCTCCCTCGGACTGCAACGGGCAAGGGTCCGTGCCTTCGTGATCCGTGCCGACGATCTGCGGCCGGCCGGCGACGCCCATCGCCAACTCACCCTGGACCCCGGTGACGACCGTGCCCGCGCCGCCGAAGCAGCCGCGGACCGGGCCCGCCGCCGCTTCGGGCCGGGGGCCGTGCACCCCGCGGCGCTGGCTCACGCCCCACGTCATCGGGGCGATGACCGAGTGGCTCGGCTGCCCGGATGCAGGGGTCCGATTTAGTTCAGCAAACGGCGCCCCATCTCAGCAGCGAGCCAGCAGAGTTGAGTGGTTCAGCAGTCTGAAACCTCGATGGATCGCTGCCACTCAACTTGATGGACCGGGCTCAACCGGCGCATGGATGCGGTCCCTGTGCCGCAGTTCTCCTGCCATGGAAGCTATGGGAGCTTCTGCCGCGAGGGGAAGTTGTGGGTGTCCAGACGATGGAGTCGGGCAGGGCTCCGGCACGGAGGGTGTCGGCCTCATCCGGTGAGGTCGGGGATGCGCTGGTCTCGCTGCGGGCGTTGGACGGCAGCACTGTCGACAGGTCAATGGGGCAGTTTCGCTCGGCTCATGTGATGCGGGCGAAGCCGTGGCGTACGCCCCCGAGGCCGGCCGGCCGTTCGGGCTCCACCACGACGGGCGCCGCCACCTGCACGGTGTGGACCGGATCCGCGGCCGGCAGAGCATCGTCTCGATCGCCCGCGATGTCGCGAAGTTCCTGCGCATCCGGGGTTTCACCGGCTGACCGCCGCAGCGCGCACCAGCCAGTGCTCAGGGCTTGAGTGCCACTCCGCCGTACATCCCGATCCGGTCGTCCCCGGCGAGGACCTGCTCGTCCGGCCGCCACTGCGACAGCATCACCAGGCCGGGGTCGACCGGCTCCAGGCCGTCGAAGAACGCGGCGATCTCCTTGCCGCTTCGCACGGCGGTCTTCACCGACGATCGGGCGTAGGCCTTCGCCGTCGCGCGCATCCCTTCCGGGTCCAGGTCGGCGGTCACCTGCGACAGCACCAGCACACTGCCCGGGGCGACGGCGTCCATCAGGGTGCGCACCGCGCCGTAGGGGTCGTCCTCATCAATGACGAAGTGCATGACCGCGACCAGCAGCACCACGACGGGCCGGTCGAAGTCCAGGCGGCCGCGTACCTCGGGATTCTCCAGGATCTCCGCCGGACGGCGGAGATCCCCCGCGACGATCGTCGCGGGGGACGGCGCGGGCTCCTCGCCGTGAGCGCGAGCGTGCGCCAGGACTATCGGATCGTTGTCGACGCCCACGATCCGCGCGTCGGGCCGCACCGACAGCGCGGTCTCGGCCGTGCCGCCGGGGGCGGGCAGACCGACGCCTATGTCCAGGAACTGATCCAGGCCGATCTCGGCCAGGTGCCGTACGGCGCGGGTCAGGAAAGCGCGGTTGACGCGGGCGAAGTCCCGGACCGGCATCGCCTCCAGGGCCTTCTCCGCGGCCGCGCGATCGGCCGGGAAGTGATCCTTGCCGCCGAGCAGATACGAGTAGATGCGCGCCGACGTGGCCACGGTCGGGTCGATCGTCGGCGGCGTCCACTGCGGGGCGATCGGGTCGCCGTTCAACGGCTCCGCGTCCGGCACGTCGTCCTCCACCCCGTCGACATTCCCCCGATGACCTGAGCCTAGCGCGGGGTCGTCAACGCCGCCGACTCGGGTTGGGAATCGCCGCAACGCTCAGAACTTGCTGAACTGGCTGGAGCCATCGGCAAGTTGACGTGCTCAACTACCCGTGGATTACCGGCGGACGTGCTGGTCTGAATCGGTTCCCCACACCGGAACTGGACGGACTCGGATCGGCCGGTTCCCGGAGCTGACGTGCTCCGAGCCCGCCCGTCGGGTCAGTTGGCCCATGGCGGAGTGAGGACCGAGCCGTCGGCCAGCTCCGCGGTGAGGCCGATGGACGTGGTGACCCAGGAGATCGCGGTCTCCTGGGTGGGGTTCTCGACGCCGAACGTCGCGCCCGGGTTGATGATCACCGTGTCGCCCGCGGTGATCCGCTCGGTGTGGCCGTCGAGGGTGATCAGCAGTTCGCCGGAGAGAAGATGAAAGATCTCCTCTCGACTGACGGTGTGGACCGGGGCCTTGGTGCCCGCCGGGATCTCGCCCCGCCAGGCGCACAGCTCCCTGCTGCCGCTGAGGGGAGTGGCGTACGAGACGAAGCGGGCGCCGTGTATCTCGTGGACGACGGCCTGGGACGGGTGGATGACGGGCACGGCGGATCTCCCTCTGGATGGTCAAGTAGGTTGACTATATGGTCAACCTACTTGACCAATACGTCAAGGGTGTTTCAATGCCTGCGTGCAGAAATCCGAGGCCATGGCCCTGTCCGTCGTGCTGCTCGCCGCCGCCGGTGAGCTGACGCAACGTATCCACGAGGGTGTCGTCGCCCGGGGATTCGAGGGGGTGCGGCCCGCGCACGGCTTCGCGTTCGCGCGGCTCGCGCCGGGCGGGGCGACGGTCACCGACCTCGCCGCGCACCTCGGGGTCACCAAGCAGGCCGCGAGTCAGCTCGTCGACGAGGTGGTGCGCAAGGGGTACGTCGAGCGGCGGCCGCACCCCGATGACGCGCGCGCCCGGCTGCTCGTACTGACCGAACGCGGCTGGGCCTGCACGCGTGCCGCGGAAGAAGCGGCGGCGGAGGCCGTTCGACCGTGGGTCGAACTGCTCGGTGAGGGTGAAGTTCGGGCGTTGCGCGACCGTTTGGCGCAGATTGCGCCCTACGGTCCCATCAAGCCCGCCTGGTGACGGTTCGTCGGTTGCCTTATCACGGCTCCTGACTACCGCTGGAAGTTTTTACTGACGCGTAACTTCACACTTGGACTACTCACTCGTAACTTGAAGAGTGAACAGCATCCTCGTGATCCGGATCACAGGGCGTACGTCGTCGCAACTCCCTTGAGCCGCAAGGAGATCACTCGATGCTGCCCTGGAAGCGCCTGCTCAGACCGCTGGCCGCAGTCCTGCTCACCGCCACGGTCGTCATCGCCCCCGCTGCCACCGTCACCGCTGCCGAGGCCGCCGCGCCGAGCCGCGGCTGGAATGACTACTCCTGCAAGCCCTCCACCGCACACCCTCGCCCCGTCGTCCTCGTTCACGGCACCTTGGGGAACTCCGTCGACAACTGGCTGGCCCTCGCGCCCTACCTGGTGACCAGGGGCTACTGCGTCTACTCCCTCGACTACGGGCAACTGCCCGGCGTCCCGCTCTTCAACGGCCTCGGTCCGATCGACAAGTCGGCCGAGCAGCTCCAGGTCTACGTCGACAAAGTGCTCGCCGCGACAGGCTCCGCCAAGGCCGACCTCGTCGGCCATTCGCAGGGCGGCATGATGCCCCGCTACTACCTCAAGTTCCTCGGCGGAGCCGCCAAGGTGAACGCCCTCGTCGGCATCGCGCCCGACAACCACGGCACCGACCTCAACGGCCTCACCCACCTGCTGCCGTCCTTCCCCGGTGCCCAGGATCTGCTGTCCACCGCGACCCCGGCACTCGCCGACCAGGTCGTCGGCTCGGCGTTCCTGGCCAAACTCAACGCCGGCGGCGACACCGTCGCGGGCGTCCACTACACGGTCATCGCCACCAGGTACGACGAGGTGGTCACGCCGTACCGCTCACAGTTCCTCACCGGTTCCGACGTCAACAACGTCCTGTTGCAGAACCTGTGCGCCCTGGACCTCTCCGAGCATGTGGCGATCGGCCTGCTCGACCGCATCGCCTTCCACGAGGTGGCGAACGCGCTCGATCCGGCGCACGCCACCCCGA
Organism: Streptomyces sp. NPDC058470; assembly: GCF_042721055.1. Lineage (NCBI taxonomy): Bacteria > Bacillati > Actinomycetota > Actinomycetes > Kitasatosporales > Streptomycetaceae > Streptomyces > Streptomyces sp. NPDC058470. The sequence goes on along the minus strand of NZ_JBHXMF010000028.1, from coordinate 23,521 downwards.
CCACCTGCGCGTCGGGGCTCGGCTGAGGCCGAGGCCGAGCACGCGGCGGGGGCCTGTCCGGCCTGAGCCGCCGGACAGACCCCGGAGTCGCTCGTGATCAATACACCTAGCGGCCGTGGCGTCCGCCGCTCACCGCGCGGCGGCGGACCGAGGCGAACAGGGTCGCCGCACCGAGCGCCAGGGCGGCGGCGCCGCCGACAGCGAGGTACGGGGTGGTGCCGTCGCCGCCCGTCTCGGCGAGGTTCTCCGAGGTGCCGGCCGCCTGGACCTCGGTCTGGTTGGCCGGCGCGGTGGTTTCCGGGGCCTCGGTGTTCGGGTCGTCGGTTGCCGGATCCGTGGTGGCCGTGGTGGGTTCCGCGGACGTACTGGCGTCGTTGTCGCCGTGGCCGTTGTGCTCGACGGTCGACTTGTCGGCACCGGCCTCGATCTGCTCCTCGGAGGGCGCGGAGGCGGTCGGGGCGGGAGCCGGGGAGGAGCCGGTGGTCGTACCGCTGCCGCTGTCGGCGGCGCCAGTGGTGGCGCCGTACGTGATGTCCGAGCAGGAGTAGAAGGCCTCCGGGCTGTCCGAGCGCTGCCAGATCGCATACAGCAACTGCTTGCCGGAGCGCTGCGGGAGGGTGCCGGAGAAGGTGTAGAAGCCACCCGCCGCGGCCGGATCGGTGGCCGTGGCGACCGGATTCTGGAGATCCAGATCGTCCCAGGCCAACGGCTGCGACGGGTCGTAACCTGCCTTGGTGACGTACACCTTGAAGGTGCCCTTGTGCGGCGCGGTCACCCGGTACTTGAAGGTGTACGAGCCGCTGCTCACGCTCGTGGCCGGCCAGTCCTCGCGGGCCAGGTCCAGGCCCTTGAACTCGTCGCTGTTGGCGCTGCACAGCTTGCCGTCCGGGATCAGCGCCTGGTGCTGCCCGTTCGCGTCACCGATGCGTATGCCGTTCCAGTCGTAGAGGGCCTGGGTGCCGCCCGCCGCTACGACCGCCTTGCAGGCGGCCGACTTGGGGCTCTCCGGACCCTCCGCGTAGCACTGGGAGACCCGGCTGACGGGGTCTCCCATCGTGCCGTGCGCGGCGGCCGGCCCGGCGGCGAGCGCGGTCAGGGCGAGCGGGGCGATGCCGACGACGGCGATCGCGGCGGCCTTGCGGCGCAGGGGCAGGGCGGCGGTCATGGGGGAACTCCTCGAAACGGTCCCGGAAGCTTGGGCTGAACCCGTGGGGGTGATCAGCAAGCTAGCCCGAAGAAACCGCGGAATCGCCTGCTGGAGGCAGGAGAAGGAGATCCTTATGGCGCCGTTAAGGGAGCGCTGAGACTGCGATCAGGTAGGCGGCGTTCGCACCATGGCAGAGCCCCAGAGGGAGACAGATGCTCCGACCATCTGTTCCTCGACGGCGTCGCCGTCCGTCCCGACACCCATGGCAAGGGCGTGGGGCGACGACTGCCGACGTTCGTGGAGCGGCGCGTGGACGGCCCGTACGACGGCGTCCACTACCGCAAGCGGCTCGCCCGACACCGCTCACGGTTCTCATGGCCGGGTGGGCAGGCGCCGCTCACCCGTCCGGCCACCACGTGCGGTGGATGTCCTTTCGGACCTCCGGGCGCTCGGTCGGGAGCTGGTCGGCCTCGTCCCGCACGCGGCGGGAGTCCGACTTCCTCAGGGGCTTCTGCAGGGTTACGCGGCGCATGGCTGCCTCCTTGCGTCTACCTATGTCCATGGTGATACGGAGGTAGACCCTTTCGGGGAGAGTTCCTCATCGGTCGCGATCTGTCTGTGGTGCCAGTCACGATTCGACTGTCAGTGGTGACTGTCACCCTGGTGCGCATGGCGAGTAACAACGAGATGAATCCAGTGATTCCGGGGGCTGGCGTCGACTGGGACGCCGAGTCCGTCACCTTCGACGAGGAGCCGGACCACGGGCTGCGTGATCCCCTCGTACGGGAGGCGTGGGCCGCCCGGCTGCGGGCCTGGCTGCCGGAGCGGGCCGCGGATGTCCTCGACCTGGGCTGCGGCACCGGCAGCCTGTCACTCCTCGCGTCCGGGTGGGGGCATCACGTCACCGGGGTCGACCTCTCGCCGGGCATGGTCGGCCTCGCCCGCGCCAAGCTCGCCGGACGTGACGCGGTGTTCCTGGTCGGTGACGCGGCGGCACCGCCCGTCGGTGAGCAGCGGTTCGACGCTCTGCTCTGCCGCCATGTGCTGTGGACGCTGCCCGACCCCGGTCGCGTCCTGCGGCACTGGTGCGGCCTGCTCCGCCCCGGCGGGCGGCTCGTTCTGGTCGAGGGTGTGTGGGGGACGCTGAGCCCGGTCGGTATGTCCGCCGACCGGCTCACCGCCCTCCTCGAACCCCTCGCGGCCGACGTCCGGGTGGAGCGGCTTTCCGACGACTCGCGGTTGTGGGGGAGGGAGGTCGAGGACGAGCGGTACGCGGTGGTGGCCCTCATTTAGCCGAGCAGGCCCTCGAAGTCACCCTTCCGGGCGAGGAGTTCGAGTTCGTCCAGGGCGTTCTCGGCGGCGGCCGCGGCCACCGGATCCGTCGTCGCCAGGCCACTCGCCGTGAACTCGTCCTCGTCCAGGCGGAGTACGGCCGTGCCGTCGGCGGAGCGCCACAGGTCCAGGTCGAGATCCTCGACGAGCAGTTCGGTGCCGGCGACGACGGCCGGGCGGGTGATGTCGCAGTACCAGCCCTTCAGGGTGCCCTCGGCGTCGCGGACCTCCTTCACCGCGTACCAGCGGTCCCGCCAGTAGTACTCGGTGAAGACATCGCCCGGCTCGAAGCGCACGAAGCCGAAGTCGCGGACGCCGTCGCCCGCCCACGGCGCGCGGACGGTGACGCGGGTGCCGTCGTCGGCGAGCAGCTCGGCGGGGTAACGGATCTTCGTACGACCCGCCTTGACCAAGTTGATCTCCAACTGCTGCTTCGTATCAGCCGAGTTCGCGGACATGGCGCACCTCCGTGGCACAGATCTCGTAGCCGAACCACTTGTTGATCGCGATCATCGGTTCGTTGCCGGAGTCGTTGCCCGTGAACGCCTGCGTCAAGCCGGCGGCGCGGGCCCGGTGCAGGGAGTCGTTCTTGGCGAGCTTGGCGAGGCCGCGGCCGCGGTGGGCTCGGGCGGTGCCCGTCATCACCGTGCCGTAGCAGGTGCCACCGTCCGTGCGGGCCGCGCTGAACGCCGCCGGGCGGCCGTCGACCACCGCGACCGAGGTCAGCTCCGGGCTGAAGAGGGGGTGCTGCCAGGTCTCCTGGAGCCAGGCCCCGTAGTCCGTGAACTCCTGGGCGACGTCGCTGGGTTCGTCCGCCATCGTCTCCGCGTCCAGGTCGAACAGGGGTCGCGGATCGGCGGCGTAGTCGGAGCCCTTGCGGAGTTCGACGTCCGGCGGGAGGGCCTGCCGGGGCGGCAGGGTGCCGTTCGCCAGGTCCAGGCGGAGGAAGTGCGCGGAGCGGCTCGCGCGGTAGCCGTGCTTCTCGGCGAAGGCTCGGTTGGCGGGGGAGTCCAGGACCCAGGCGAAGAGCTTCTTGGCGCCCAGGGCCGTCAGGTGCTCCTCGGCGGCCCGAACAAGGAGCGAGCCCGCGCCGCGCCGAGTGCGGTCCGGGGCGACGTACACGTTGAGATAGCCCTGCCCCGGCTCCGGGCTGTCGTGCACGATGCCGACCTGGGCCGTGCCGATCAGTTCGCCGTCCTGCTCGGCGAGCAGGGGCCGGTAGCGGGCGTCCGGGTGGGCGTGCGTGACGTCGTACCCGACGGAGTCGGGGGTGTGGAGCACGAAGGGGAGGGCGAGGGTGCGGACCCGGGCGAAGCCCTCGGCGTCCCGCCGGTCGTCGGGGCGGACATCGCGAACGATCACTGTCATGGAGTCCGACGCTACGCGGGGGCTGTGTGCGGGTGCCTCTCATTTTTCCGCCGGGTACGGGACAATCGGCCCGTGACGTTGAAGATCCACATCGATGAGGGGGCCGCGCCCTACGAGCAGGTGCGCGCCCAGATCTCCGAGCAGGCCCGGTCCGGGGCGCTGCCGGTCGGCTACCGGCTGCCCACCGTGCGGGGGCTGGCCGAGTCGCTCGGCCTCGCGCCCAACACGGTCGCCAAGGCGTACCGGGCCCTGGAGGCGGACGGGGTGATCGAGACGCGGGGCCGCAACGGAACGCTGGTGGCTGCCGCCGGTTCGGCCGCCGATCGCGAGGCCGCGGTCGCGGCGCAGGCCTACGCCGAGCGCGTACGCCGCCTCGGTCTCACGGAGTCCGCCGCACTGGACGCGGCACGCAATGCCCTGCGGGCGGCTTACGGGGAGTAGCGCCCGTCCGCGGGCGCGGCGGCGGGCGGCGTTACGGGAATGGGGTGCCCGGGGCCCCAGGAGCCTCTGCCGGGTCCGGTGGCTGCCGCCCAGTCCGGACCGCCGACGTCGACGCCGCTGGCACTGCCACCGTCGCCTTCGTGGCCGATCGCCGCCGCGACGGGGTGCAACTGGCCGTCGCTTTCGTGGGGTTCGGGAGTGGCGCCGGCTTCGTGGGATCAGGGAGTGGCGTCGCCTTGGTGGGGTTCGGGGGTGGCGTCGGTTTCGTGGGATCAGGAATAGCGCCGCCTTGGCGGGATTCGAAGCGGCCGCCGACCTCACAGCGTCCGAGACGGCCGTCGGCTACTGGCCGCCGCCGAAGGCCTCTAGAGACACCCAAGGCCTCTAGAGACACCGTAGGCCCCTACAGATGCCGGAGGTCCCTACAGATACAGCCCCGCGTCCGCTCCCTCCCGCGGATCCGGTACCTGCGTCGGAGACGTTCCCCGGCGCAGCGCGTACAGCTCTGCCAGGGTCGCTCCCTCGCGGGCGACGCCCTCCTCCGTGCCGAGCCAGTTCACGGCCTCGCGGCGGGTCAGGGGGCCGACCTCGATGCGGGCGAGGCAGCGGCCGGGGCGGACGACGGCGGGGTGGAGGCGCTCCAGGTCCTCGTTGGTGGTGACGCCGACCAGGACGTTGCGGCCCTGGCCGAGCAGGCCGTCGGTGAGGTTGAGCAGGCGCGAGAGGGCCTGCCCCGCCGTGTGCTTGGCCTCGCCGCGGATCAGCTCGTCGCAGTCCTCAAGGAGGAGGAGCCGCCAGCGGCCCTTGCCCGTGCCGTCCTCCTCGCCGATCGCGATGTCCATCAGGTAGCCGACGTCGGAGAAGAGCCGCTCGGGGTCCAGGACGCAGTCCACCTGGCACCAGTCGCGCCAGGAACGGGCCAGGGTGCGCAGGGCCGAGGTCTTGCCCGTGCCCGGCGGCCCGTGCAGCAGGAGCAGCCTGCCGGCGATGTCCTCCGGCGTCGTCTTCATCAGGGTGTCCATCGCGTCCGCGACCGGAGTGGTGTAGTTCGGCCGGACCTCGTCCCAGGTGCCGGCCGAGATCTGTCGCGTGGTGCGGTACGGGCCTCGCCGCGGGGACACGTACCAGAACCCCATCGTCACGTTCTCCGGCTGGGGTTCGGGCTCGTCGGCCGCGCCGGTCGTCGCCTGGTCGAGGATCTTCTCGGCCAGCTCGGTGCTGGTCGCGGTGACCGTGACGTCGGCGCCGCGGTTCCAGCGGGAGACGAGGAGGGTCCAGCCGTCGCCCTCGGCGAGGGTCGCGCTGCGGTCGTCGTCGCGGGCGGACCGCAACACGCGGGCGCCCTTCGGGAGCAGCGTCGCCCCGGACCGTACGCGGTCGATGTTGACCGCGTGCGAGTGAGGCTGCTCGCCCGTCGCGAAGCGGCCGAGGAACAGCGCGTCGATGACGTCCGACGGCGAGTCGCTGTCATCGACGTTGAGCCGGATCGGCAGAGCGTCGTGTGGGTTGGCAGACATGCCGCCATGATCCGTCACCGGGGGAGCCTGTGCACGGGATTTCCGCTGCCCGGTCCGGGTGTCCTTCGCGAGGGGCCCCAGCTCAACCGGCTTTCGGCCGGGTGTCCGAGAGACCGTCGCGCGCTCGCCGGTGTCAGGACCGCCGGAGAGAAGAGGCGGGGCCACGACCATCCGGAACCTGTTCCACCGCCTGTTCCCGCCATTACTGTTGCCCTTGATGGGACGGCATGGGTGGAATTCGGGGACTCGGCGGTGGCGGCTCACCGCGGTGCTCGGCGTGGGAGCGGTCGCTCTGGCCCTGCTGGTGACCCTCCTCAACACCCTGCCCGGGGACGGCGCGGGCACCGAGGGAACGACCCTCGACGGGGACAAGGTGCACGGCACCCCCGCCGCCCCGGCGAAGGCGGCGGAGCCGGCGGTCGGCTGGGGCTTCACGCACACCCAGTTCAGCGCCGACGAGGGCAGTACGGCGGCCACCGTGCGCGTGGAGGGACTGCTCGCCCGGCAGCCCCTGCCGCAGATCCAGCACATCATGGGCTGGGGAGCCGGTAACCCCGAGCCGGTCAAGGGGCGTTACGACTTCGTCGAGATGGACCGCCGTATCGACTTCATGCGCGCCTCGGGCGGCACCCCGGTCGTCACCCTGTGCTGCTCCCCGGACTGGATGAAGGGCGGCGAGTCCGGCGACACCGACTGGAGCCAGGCCGCCCTGGAGACCGCCCCGGACCGCGCCCACTACGACGATTTCGCCGCGCTCGCCGCGACCGTCGCCAAGCGCTATCCGGACGTACGCCACTTCATCGTCTGGAACGAGTTCAAGGGTTTCTGGAACGACGAGAAGGCCCGCTGGGACTACGAGGGTTACACCGAGCTCTACAACCTGGTCTACAAGGCGTTGAAGAAGGTCAACCCGGACATCATGGTCGGCGGGCCGTATCTCGTCATGGACAGCCTCGACCCGCGCCAGACGCATGACGCGTCGCCGACGGTGAAGGGCACCTGGGGCACCATGGACCAGCGCGTCCTGGATGCCTTCGACTACTGGAACATGAACAAGGTGGGTGCGGACTTCGTCGTCGTGGACGGCTCCAGCTACACCAAGGACGACGACCTGCTGCCGGACGAGTTCGCGGCCACCGACAAGTTCACGGCCGTCGGCGCATGGGTGCGGGAGCGGACGGGTGATCTGCCGCTGTGGTGGTCGGAGTACTACGTCGAACCGGCCGACGGCAACGACGAGCGCAAGGGGTGGTCCGAGACACGCCGGGTCGCCGTCCAGGCCGCCGGGCTGATCGCGATGGCACGCGGCGGTGCAACCTCCGGTTTCTACTGGAACCCGGAGAAGGAGAAGGGGCCCGACTGTGCGGGCTGCCTGTGGACGCCGACGAGCAGCGGTGACGGGGGCGAGGCGATGCCGATGTTCGGCTTCCTCTCCCGGTTCGGCGCGGAGTTCCCGCCGGGGACCGCGTACGAGACGGTGTCCGTCGCCGCCGCCGACGTGCCCCGGGTCCGCGTCCTCGCCACCGACACGACGGTCCTCGTGGTCAACACGCAGGACCGGTCGATCAACGCGAAGATCGACGGGCAGCAGGTCGAGTTGGGCGCGTACGAGGTGAAGTGGCTGGCACGCTGAGCCACTTCACCCTCGTACGCCTTCAAGGAACTACTTCATCGTCAGGAACCGCTGCACCAGTGAAGCCAGCAGTACCGCCAGCAGTGGCAGTGCGAACCAGAAACTGCTCTGCAGCCACCGGAGTTGCCGCACGCCGGGCCGTACGGCGACCCGTACGATTTCCCGCGTGCTCAGCATCAGGATGAGCGCGACGGCCGCGAGGCCGCCCACCACCGACCACGGTGTCCACGTCACCTGAGGCCCGATCGGCCCCGGATCGGCCTTCGGGATCTCGCCCGCGGGCTGCTCGCGCAGCGCGTAGACCGTCGCGTCGTCGTTGACGAAGACCTTCGTCAGTTCCGGCCGTTGGTCGAGGTTCTTGAGGAGCCGTGACTCCCAGGTCGGCGAGTAGCCCACGTCGAGCTGGAGGTAGACCACCTGGCTGCGGTTGATCATCAGATATGAGTTGGGGCCCGCGTCCCTGAGCGCCTTGACCAGGCTCGACACCAGGACCGGGTCGACGGGCGCCAGGGTGGGCAGATACTCCACCTTCTCCATGTCCCGTGAGCCCCACGGGATCGAGGGCGTCACGTTCTCAACCGTGTCGTTGCTCATCCACAGCAGGCGTGCGGTCGGATCGTCGTGCGCGTACACGTAGTTCATGGCGGCGACCTCGCCAGGCCTGATCCGCTCGAAGGACTCGTTGCCCCAACGGGCCACCAGGAAGCCGCCCATGAGGACCAGGCCCGCCATGAGAGCCGCGAGCGGCGCGAGGCTGACACGGTCCCTGTCCCGTTCCTTCGCGGTGACGCCGGTGCGCGGGAACAGGGCGAGTGCGGCGAGCAGGGCGGCGCCCGGGAGGGCGAACATGAAGACACGCAGGGCCATTTCGCCGCCGTACGACTGCATGCCGAAGCCCAGGAACGGGACGAAGGTGAGGACGAGCAGCGAGCGTTCGCGGTACTTGTTCTCGCGGCGGCGCCACCAGCCGTAGCAGGCGAGGGTCATCACGCCGCCGGCCAGCAGCACGCGCGTGTAGAGGACGAGCTTGTGGGTCGAACTGCCGCCCTCGATACGGCCGGAGACCGACGAGGACACATTGCCGCCGACTCCGCCGATCCCGCCGAACAGGTCGTCGAAGTGGCCCGACCAGTACGGCTCGGCCATGAAGCCGACCCAGGCGGCGACCAGGACGGCGAACAGGATGGGCAGGCCGCGCAGTTCGGAGCGGCCGACGAGGACGAGGACCGCGAGGACGCCCAGCATCACGAACGGGGTGAGCTGGTGCGCCGGGACGGTCACCGCGAACAGGCCGATCAACACCATGAGCAGGACGGCCTGTTGGCGGCGGTCCGTCGGCTCGACCTCCGCCTCGCCCGGCCGCCGCTTCGTCCAGAGCACCCGCGGTGCCCGGAACCATACGAGGAGGATCGCCACGAAGACGAGGTACAGCAGATAGGTGAAGCCCTGCGGGGAGAAGTAGTCCTGGCCCACCCAGCCGCTGAGTACGAAGATCCAGATGCCGGTCCACTTGGCGCGCCAGCTCGCCCGCATCGAGCGGACGAGCAGGAACATCGGTGCCAGGTAGAGGAGTTGCATGGTCAGCGGCCACCAGCGGATCACCTCGGTGAGGTCGGTGACCCCGCAGGCCTTCGCGACGAACGCGGCCGCCGCGAAGAAGCCCGGCCAGCTCCAGCGGGCGTCCAGGTCGGGTACGGCGGATCCGGTGCGGTCGATGTAGTCCAGGAACCCGAGGTGCTGCCAGGCGGTCGCGAACCGTGGCTCGGTCTCGATCACCGCGGGAAGCGCGTGCAGCGAGACCACGGTGGCGAGCAGCGTGACGAGCAGCAGCCCCTTGTGCTCCCGGACCGTCCAGAGCAGCGAGGCGAACACGATGACCAGGAGGGCGGCTCCGACGAGGGTCGGCAGGGGCAGCACCGAGATGAGCCCGAGCCCCCCCATTCGGTCGAGGGCGCCGTCGTTGAGAGTGAGTGCGGGGACCCAGTAGAGGAGCAGGGCGGCGATCAACAGACAGCCGAGGATCAACCCTGGTCTGGTCGGGGGCATCAACCGCTTGCGCGGGGCACCCGTCTCGTCCGCCGGGACCGGGACCCCTGTGGCCGGCCGCGCCCACCCGCCCGAGTCGCCGGGTGTCTTGCCCTGGACCTCCGAAGGGGCGCTTTCCGCCTCCTCCGCCTCGAAGGGAGCATCTATCGCCGGAACCTCGGCCGGGCCCAGCGACGCCTCCGAACCCGGCTCGCGTGCCTCGACGGGCAACCCGACCGCCGGCTTGCCCAGCGCCCACGTCGGGCGGTGGTCCGGCCGTACCTTCGGTGTCCCCGTGGGCGGCGTCCCCGGCCCGGGCCGCACGTCCGGCCGGCGCTCCAGGTGGTCGAAGTCGACATGGATACCCAGCGCGAGGGTGTCCGAGTCCAGCGCCCACGTGGGCCCGCGCTTGGGCGTGGGGACCTCGCGCGCCCCCAGGTCGGCGAGGTCCCCGTCCGGTGCTGCGCCCGCGGGCAGCTCGGCGGGTGCGGTCCGCAGAATCCTGTACAGCCGGGGTGCGGAGATCGCCACGATCACCGTGAGGCTGGCGACCTCCGCGACACCCGCGCCGGTCAGACCCATGCGGGGCAGGAGGACCACCGTCAGACCGAGCACCAGGGCGCACAACAGGCCCTGGAGCCAGGCGAGTCCGGCCGTGCGGCTCTGTGCGCGCAGGACCGCGAAGTACGTCTCCATGACGACCCGCAGCAGTCCGCCGACCGCGAACCAGCGCAGCAGTGGCGTCGCCGCGTCCGCGTAACCCTGGCCGAAGACGCGCAGGATGAACGGCGCGCCGAGGAACAGCAGCGCGCCCACCGGCAGCATGATCCGCACCATCCGCCTGAGCGCGGCCCGGGTGTTCGCGGCGAGGCGTGCCGGGGCGTGCGAACCCTCGACGGTGAGGGAGGCGCCCATGTTGATGGCGAGCAGGTTGACCGTGCCGCCGATGGTCGCGGTGATGTAGAAGTACGCGTTGTTCGCGGAGCTGACCTGCGAGGCCACGATGACCGGGACGAGGTAGACCACGGCGAGCGAGAACAGCGAGCCGGTGTAGTCGCCCGCGAGGAAGCGCCCGATCTCCTTCACCGAGGGCGGTTTGGTGTCGTCCTTGGTCGCCTTCACATGGCGGGGGACCAGGCGCCGGAAGACCAGCCAGCCGAGCGGCACCGCGGACATGGCGATCGCCGCGACCCACGACACGAAGACCCCCGTCGCGGGGATCACGGAGGCCAGGACGACGAGCAGCACCAGCTTCACCGCGGAGAACACCGTGTTGCCCACCGGCACCCACAGCGCGCTGCGCAGGCCGGTCAGCACACCGTCCTGGAGCGTCAGCAGCGACCAGGCGACCACCGCGACGACGAAGCCGAGGCCGGCCAGTGATCCGTGCAGGAACCGGTACGAGGGTCCCCAGATGTTCAGCGTGAGCAGGAAGACGCCGGCAGCCAGCGCGACGACCACCGAACTGCCCAGGTACGTACGGAAGATGAGGCGTCCCGTGGCCCGGCCGGCGACCGGGATGAAGCGGGCCAGGGCGCCCGTCAGTGTCACCGCGGTGAGTCCCGCGAGAAGCTTCATCGCGGCGATCGCCGCGGAGCCCTGGCCGACCGCGGTCTCGGTGTAGTAGCGGGCGGCGATCAGCCAGTAGCCGAGCCCGAGCACCGCGGAGATACCGGTGTTGAGCATCAGGGCGTAGGCGTTGCGGAACAGCTGGTTTCCTCCGCTCCCGCCCCTGCCCCGGCCGGGCAGGCGGAGGCGGCGGCCCGTGCGCTGTGCGGGCGCCTCGGTCGTGGGCGATGAAGCCTCGGCGGTGGTCGTCGTGTCAGACACGGGAACTGATGGCCTTCCGGCGGACCTGATCTGCTCTTCGGACCATGGCGTACCCCTTGGTGAGGGCGCGGTCCCTGGCGAAGTTGAGGGCGATCGCGCGGCCTTGGACCAGCCGCTCGAACTCCTCGATACCGGTGCTCCGGCGCACGGTGACGCGCCGCAGGGCGTACGGCCCCTGGCGGCGGCGGGCGAGGGCGTTGCCGACGGCGAGCGACTGGGCGAAGCCCGCCTCGCGCACCGCCTCGCGCACCCGGCGGCTGGAGTAGCCGTACGGGTACGCGAACGAGGCGGGGCGGGTGCCCAGTTCGCCGGTGATGATCTCCCGGCAGCGCCGTACCTCGAACCGGAGCGCGTCCTCGGAGAGCTGGTCCATCTGCGGGTGCGTATGACTGTGCCCGCCGATCTCCACCTGCTCCGCGGCGAGTCTGCGCACCTGGTCCCAGTCCAGCATGGTGTCGAGACTGCCCCCGGTGTCGTACGCGCCCCTGAGCCAGCCCGTCGACACGAACAGCGTGGCCGCGAAGCCGTACTTGGCGAGTACGGGCAGGCCGTGCCGGTGCACGCCTTCGTAGCCGTCGTCGAAGGTGACCAGGACCGGCCGCTCCGGCAGCGGACCGGCCGTACGCCAACTTGCAGCCAGCTGAGCCGTGTCGACGGGGGTGAACCCCTGTGCGTCGAGCAGCGCCATCTGCTGGGCGAAGTCGTCCGGGGTGACGGACAGTTCGCGCGTCGCGTCGTTGGGCTCCCGCGCGATCGAGTGGTACATGAGGATCGGCACCGGCTCGTTCATGCCGCGGCCCCCTTGTCGTCGGCTGCCGGAGAGACCCCCTCGATCTCCACGACGGAGAAGGTGGCGCCACCCCTGCGCGCCCGGATGCTCCCGAGTGCGTACCCGCCCGCCGCAGTCAGCACTCCGGTCACGATGGCGCCCGCGCGTCCGGCGCCGCCCGGGCGGGCCAGCATCGCGTCCCGCAGCCCGCGCACGACCCCGGCCGGCAGCACACGGGTGGCGTAGCGGCGCTCGGACTCAAGTCCCTTCTCCGCGCCGACACTTCGGGCGACGAGGGCTTTGGAGAGACCCTCGGCGTACGCGCGGGTGCGGAAGTACGCGAAGTGCTCGCGCACCTTGGGCACCCGATGGTGGATGACGGCGCGGTCGTCGATCAGGAGAATCGCGTCCGGTCGGGCGCGGGTGAGACGGATGCACAGCTCCGTCTCCTCGCAGCCCAGCGGACGTTTGTCGCCGTCCCGGCCGATGCCGGTCGCGAAGCCGCCCGCCGCGTCGAAGGCCGTACGGCGGAACGAGGCGTTGCCGCCCAGGACGTTGCGGACCCGGACCCGGCCGGGGGGCAGCCCCTTGTACGTGCAGCCCACCACCCAGTCGAACTCCTCGGGGAACCACGTGGGCCGGCGACCCGACGCCCAGATCGGCATCGTACGGCCGCCGACGGCCATGACCCGCGGATCCTCGTACCCCGACGCGAAGTGGCGCAGCCAGTCCCGTTCGGCCACGGCGTCGTCGTCGAGGAACGCGATGATCGCGCCGCGCGCGACGGCGATCCCGGTGTTGCGGCCCGCGGACAGGCCGCGGGGGCCCGCGTTGGCGAGCACCCGCACCCCGTCGGTCTCCTTGTACTCCCTGGTCAGCCGCTCCAACAGCGCGGTGTTGTGGTCCACGACGAGGAGTGTTTCCAGCGCGGGCAGGGACTGCGCCCGCACCGAGGAGACCGCCGCGAGAATGTCCTCCCAGCGGTCCTCGGTGTACACGCAGATCACCACGGAGAAGTTCCGCGCGCTCAAGACACCTCTCCCCGGCCCGAGTTGAGCTGAGCGGCGTGCGGTGTGCGGCGCAGCGCACGCCGGTTGGAGCGCTCCTTGAGGATCACCTTGAGCACCCGGATCCCGTCCCGCACGGCCCGCAGATTGCTCGACCCGTGGATGCGGAGGTACTCGTGGCTCGGGATCTCCTGGACCTTGAGACCCGCCTTGACGACCCGGATGTTCATCAGCGTCTCCACCTCGAAGCCGGTGCAGTCGAGGTCGATCTTGTCCAGGCAGTGCCGCCAGAACGCGTTGTAGCCGTAGCAGAGGTCGGTGTAGCGGGCCCCGAACTTGGCGTTGACGGCCGCGCACAGCACATGGTTGCCGAGCTTGCGGATCGGCGTCATGTCGGATGTGCCGCCGCCGTTGGCGAACCGCGAGCCCTTGGCGAAGTCGGCCCCCGACACCAGCGCGGACACATAGGACACGATCTCGCTGCCGTCGGCCGAACCGTCCGCGTCGACCATCACGATGATGTCGCCGGTGCACGCCTCGAAACCGGTGATCAGGGCATCCCCCTTGCCCTTTCCGTGCTGCTTGACGACCTTGACGTCCGGCCACAGTTCACGGGCCACTTCGATGGTGTTGTCGGTGGAATTGCCGTCGACGAGAACCACTTCGTGTATCCAGCTCGGAAGGGTCTTGAAGACGTACGGGAGATTCTCGGCCTCATTCATGGCCGGAATCACGACACTCACCGGCGGCGCTATGGCCAGGTGAGAGGAGATCGGCCGGTACTTGCCGGCTGCGGTCTGATCTTCGCCCGAAATCGCTGGGCGCAGGACTGAGCTCATGAGTCTGGTCCCTCTCGTCCGGTGGACCGCCCGCCCCTGGGCGGTCCGGCTCTTTGTCCGGTTCGAAAGGGGGGTTCTCACTTACGGCATAACGAAATAGATCTCCGTGCGTGCCGGGTGAGCTGGCAAAGCTGCCGGCTTTCGGAAAACGCGAAAGCCGGTCGCGCGGACGACTCGGCACAACTGGTCACCGAGCACGGCACCCCCCTACCGCGCCCCGCGCCGGACCATCGTCGCGATCTTGAGCCCTCCCCTAGATCGCATATACCTTGATGAACCGATGCGGGTGAGATGTACGACGGTATTGATGAATGAGACCGTATGGCAAGACCTGGAACGAGGCCTCACGTTTTTGTTGGTTTGACCGTTACCTAACCCCTCGACCGGATCTTTCCCATCCGCTTGAGGATCCTGTCGGCCGATTCGAACAACTCCGGCCTCGCCAGCACCGCATTACGCAGTGCCCGGACCGGGGCGCGGCGCGCCCTGTGCCCGATGGCGATCGGATGACGTCGTGTCACCCACCCTTCGGAAACGGCGAGTTCCCGTGTCTTCAGGGAGTCCTTGTATTCCTTCTGGCCCCGCCCAAGATCCAGATAGGCGATTCCGTCGGCGGCGGCCGCCTCGGCCATGCGCAAATGCAGGATCAGCCCCGGCGAGTATTTCGAGAACGCCGGATCGTATGCCGGGAACCAGCAGGCCAGCACCCGCTCGGAGCGCAGCCCGAAGTGCGCGGCGACCGGCTTGCCATCCGCGTACAGCACCGACAGGATCCCCGCGAACGGCTCGGAGCGGGTGTGGAAGAGCTGCTCCACCAGATGGCTGATCCAGGGGTGCGCGAAGCGGTCGCTGCGCCCGGTCCTGCGGTACTGCGCGGACTTCCAGTCCATCAGCGTGTGCAGTGCCTCGGGGTCGCGTTCGTCGTGGACGTAGCGCATTCCGTCCGTGTCCCGGCCGAGCTTGCGCTCCTTGGCCAGCGTCGACTTGGTGAACTTCGGTGACCGCTCGCGCAGTTGGCGCAGGAACGTCTCGTAACCCTGGTCGATGTCGATGACCGGGGAAGGGAAGGTCCCGGAGGCTGCCGCCTCGAACGGCGCCTGCCCTTCCACCAGATGATCGAACTCCCACACGGCGAGCCCGCAGGCCCGCAGCAGTTCGTGGGCGTCCCAGGTGAAGCCGGGCCGGTGCACGGCGCCCTGGCAGTCGGAGACCCCGAGGCCGACGGCCCGGCCGATGCCGGCTCCGGTGCGCTGGAACGGGAAGTACGCCGCGGGCTCGCCGTTCTCCCGTACGACCGCGATCCGCACGCCGCGTCGGCAGCGGCCCATCGCGAGCGTGAACTCGGGGGACAGGAAAGGGTTCGCAAGACCCGGCGAGCCGTTCAGATGGGCCTTCACCTGGAAAGCCGTCCACGCCGCCCGGTCGGCGGCGGTCAGCTCGCCCGGGCGGTACACGCTGATGTCCACGTCAGGAGGCCCGCCTTCTCGCGGCACGGCCACGCAGGCGCCGTACCAGTACCAGCAGGAGCATGAAGGTGCTGATCGCGGTCACGGCCACGACCCCACCGGGCACCGACCACCGGTGCAGGGCCAGCATTCCCTGGGCCACCAGCATGTTGACGGCGACTCCTCCGGCGACCGACACCAGCAGCCGGCCGAAGGGTTCCAGGCCGTGCAGCGCGGCCGCGACGGCGACCGACGGCGCGGCGAGCAGGAAGAACAGAGTGAACGGACCGCGCAGCGGCGAGTCCACGTCGGCGAGTGCGAGCACCGCGCCGACCAGTGCGACGACCGTCGCGGCACCGCCGAGCAGCGGCAGCAGGTCCCTCCCCGGATCCTGCCCCGTCCCCTCCGTGGTGCCTGATGAAGGTTCCTTGATGCGTCGTATGGTCTGCATTGGCGACTTTGCCCCCCGAAGCGCCGGATGCCGGGCTTCAATGTCGCGCAGCGTACGGCGGGTCGTCAAGGTGCGGAAGCCGTCCGTGCGACCTACCCCCGTTCGTGAACCGCCGTCCGCGAACAGCAGTTCCCCGGAGGCGCCGACCGCCTCCGGGGAACTGTGCCTCGGCTCAGCCGAGTTGAAGCACTTACGGGACGATCTTGAGGAGCTTGTTCGGCGAGCCGGTACCCGGGCTGGTGACCAGGTTGGACGTGGCACCGTTCACGAGAGCCGTGGAGACCTGCGCGGGGGTGGCGGAGGTGTGGCTCGAGAGGTAGATGGCGGCCGCGCCCGCGACGTGCGGCGTGGCCATCGACGTACCCGAGAGCGTGGCGGTGGCGGTGTCGCTGGTGTTGTATCCGGCGAGGATGGAGGAGCCGGGGGCGAAGATGTCCAGGATCGAGCCGTAGTTGGAGTAGCTCGCCCTGGCGTCCGTGCTGGTGGTGGCGCCGACCGTGATCGCCGTGGCGACCCGGGCGGGGGAGTACGAGGAGGCGTTGGCGTTGCTGTTGCCCGCTGCGATCGCGTAGGTCACGCCGCTCGCGATGGAGTTGGAGACGGCCGTGTCCAGCGTGGTGGAGGCGCCGCCGCCCAGCGACAGGTTGGCGACCGAGGGGCCGCTGTGGTTGCTGGTCACCCAGTTGATGCCCGCGATGACGCCGGCGGTGGTGCCGGAGCCGGCGTTGTCGAGGACGCGGACCGCCACGATGTTCGCCTTCTTGGCGACACCGTAGGTGGAGCCCGCGATGGTGGTGGCCACGTGGGTGCCGTGCCCGTTGCCGTCCTGGGCGACGTTGTCACCCTCGACGGCGTCGTAGCCGTTCGTGGCGCGCCCGGCGATCTGGGTGTGCGTGATGCGTACGCCGGTGTCGATGACGTACGCGGTCACGCCGGCGCCCGCCGTGTCCGGGTAGGTGTACGTGGTGGAGAGCGGCAGCGACGTCTGGTCGATGCGGTCCAGGCCCCAGGGGGCGCTGGACTGCGTGGCGTCGACGTGGACCGTCTGGTTCTGCTCGACGGTGGCGACCGCCGGGTCGGCGGCGAGTCTCGCGGCCTCCTGGGCCGAGAGAGTGGCCGAGTAGCCGTTCAGTGCGGCGCCGAACGTCCTCTTCACCGTGCCGCCGTACTCGCTGATCAGACCCTTGCCCTCGCTCGAGGAGGCCTTGAAGCCGGCCGTCTTCTCGAGCGTGATGATGTAGCTGTCCTTGATGGCCGTGGGGGACCCGGCCGCGAGCACCGTGCCCGTGGCCGGGGCGGCCTGGGCAGGGAGCGCGGTGAATCCGCCTACAAGGGCGGCGGTCGCCACGGAGGTTATCGCGGCGATCCTGATCTTCTTGCTACGGAGTTGTGCCATGACGAGGGAGTCCTCCTCGAGCGGCGGGCGCCTGGGTGGGGCGCGCGCGGTGTGGGGGTGCACGTGATCGGGCGCACAGCTCGGAGTGTCGCGTTCCACCCCGGGCTGAGGTAAAGACTCGGTGATCTCCCCGCGCGACTCAAGGGAGTTGACCCCTTGTCACGACGCTGTCATGAACACGCAATCAAATTCAATGAGAACACACAGGATGGGGCCCGAAAAGGTCCCGAAAGTCTTGGCATGGACACTTCCTGTCAACACGCGTAGCTGGTACGAAAGTTATGCAGAGATCCTGCTAAAGGGAGGTTCCATGAGACGTTCCCGAATTACGGCATACGTGACCTCGCTCCTCCTCGCTCTCGGCGTCGCCCTCACCGGGCCGGCGACGGCGCAGGCGTCCCCCGCCCTTGCGGCCACCGGCTATGTGGCCCTCGGCGACTCCTACTCCTCCGGTGTCGGCGCGGGCAGCTACATCGGTTCCAGCGGCAACTGCAAGCGCAGCACGAAGGCGTACCCCTACCTCTGGGCGGCCGCCCACTCACCCTCGTCGTTCAACTTCACGGCTTGCTCCGGCGCTCGTACGGGTGATGTCGTCGCCAACCAGTTGACCCCCCTCAACTCCTCCACCGGCCTCGTCTCGATCAGCGTCGGCGGCAACGACGCGGGCTTCGCCGACGTCATGACGACGTGTGTGCTCCAGTCGCAGAGCTCCTGCCTCGCGCGGATCGCCACCGCGAAGGCGTACGTCGACTCGACACTCCCCGGCAAGCTCGACACCGTCTACGCGGCGATCAAAAGGAAGGCCCCGTCCGCCCATGTGGTCGTCCTGGGCTATCCCCGCTTCTACAAGCTCAACGGCGGCTGCCTGACCGGCCTCACCGAGGCCGAGCGAGCCGCGATCAACGGCGCCGCGGACTATCTGGACACCGCGATCGCCAAGCGCGCCGCCGACCACGGCTTCACCTTCGGCGACGTCAGGAGCAAGTTCACGGGTCACGAGATCTGCTCGGGCAGCGCCTGGCTGCACAGCCTGAACCTGCTGAACATCGGTGAGTCGTACCACCCGACCGCGTCGGGACAGTCCGGCGGATACCTGCCGGTGTTCAACAGCGCGGCGTGACCGCCCAGGACAAGTCCTAGGGAGACCACCTAGAACAGGCCTGAGGGAGACCATCTGGGACAGGCCTCAGGGAGACTCGGAAGCGGAGGCCTCGCCCGTCGGGGTCTCCGTCACGCAAGTCACCGAGAACGGCACCGAGTTGGACGTCGCATGCACGGGACTGCGGATCTCCACGCCGATCGCGTTCTCGTAGGTCCCCGACGCGTCGTACGTCGTCACGATCACCGTCTTCTGCTGGGTCCTGTCACCGCTCGCGGGGAACGACAGGGTCTTCCAGCCCGGGTCCGACACCTCGCCGGTCTCCGTCACCCAGCGGTACTCGACCTCGGCCGGGACCCGCCCGACCGTGAACGTCGCCGTGAACGTGGGTGCTTGCGCGTCGGGCGGCGGGCAGGCGCCGGAGTACGCGGTGTGCGCACCCGCGACCGTGACCTGTGCGGTCTGGGCGGGCGGCGGTGTGGTCGTCCGGCTCTCGGTGGCCGGCGCGCTGGTGGAGGGGCTCCCGCCGCTCGCGCCCTGGTCGCTCCCGCTGTCGCTGGTCTCCGGGGTCGAACTCACGCCGCCCGAACCGCTGCTGACGGCGGCCCCGCCGCCGCCGTCGCCGTTGTCGCGGTTCAACAGGGCGTACGTCAGCCCTCCCAGCGCGAGGACGAGTGCCACCACCCCCGCGATCAGAACGACCGCCGCGCGGCGATTGCGGTCGGGCTCGGCCGTGGTGCCGGCCGAGGCAACAGTGGCGTCGGCCGGCCCGTACGGCATCGGCGGTGTTGATCCTGGGGAGGTCTGGGGGAACCCCGCGAGCGTCGGCGCCTCCGCGATCAGGGGCGGCGGACCGAAGCCGGGGCCGGCCAGGGTGCCCCCCGCCGCGACGATCCGCAGCTCGTGTTCGGCCTGCTCGGCGCCCAGCCGCTCGGCCGGGTCCTTGGCCAGCAGCCCCTCGATGACGGGGGTGAGCGGACCCGCGCGCTGCGGCGGCGGCAGCGGCTCGTCGACGATCGCGCGCAGGGTGCTCAGTGGGGTGTTCTGACGGAACGGCGAGTTGCCCTCGACCGCGGCGTACAGCAGTACCCCGAGCGACCACAGGTCCGACTCGGGCCCGGGAGTCCGGCCCAACGCCCGCTCCGGGGCGAGGAATTCGGGCGAGCCGATGACCTCGCCCGTCATGGTCAGCGCGGAGCTGCCCTCGACCATGGCGATGCCGAAGTCCGTCAGCACGATCCGTCCGTCGTTCGACATCAGGACGTTGCCCGGCTTCACATCGCGGTGCAGCACCCCGGCCTCGTGCGCGGCACGCAGCGCGGTGAGCACCTCGGCACCGATGTGCGCGGCGCGCGGCGGGTCGACCGGGCCCTCGGCGTCCAGGAGATCGGCGAGGGCGACACCGCGGACCAGCTCCATCACGATCCAGGGGCGGCCGTCATCGGTGGCCACGTCGTACACCGTCACCACGTTGCGGTGGGAGATACGGGCTGCCGCCCATGCCTCGCGCTCCAGCCGCGCGTACATCCGCTCGGCGTCATACGCCGGGATCCCGGCGGGCGCACGGACCTCCTTCACCGCGACCTCGCGCTGGAGCACCTCGTCACGGGCGCGCCACACCGTGCCCATGCCGCCCTCGCCCAAGGGCGACAGCAGCCGGTAGCGCCCGGCGATCACACGTTCACTGCCCGGATCTTCGGACACGGGTGTCCCCCCATTCGTATCCGTTGTGCATCCGCGTGATTTCTCCCCAAAAGTAGCTCAGCCGAGGACGGATGCCGCCCCCCTGAACACCAAGCCGGCCCCAAGCGCCACGACCACCAACGCCGATCCCAGCGGTGCGGTCCTGCGTAGCAGGGCCACGATCGGCCCGTCGGCCCACCGCGGGCGCCCGGCCAGTGCCCGGTTCACCCCGTCGCCCAGCTTCACGACGGCGAACCCGGCCGCCGTGAGCGTCAGGGCGAGCCCGACGCCGTACGCGAGGACGAGGAGCAGTCCGAACCACGCCTGTCCCAGCGCCGCGGCGCCCACCAGGACGACCACGGCGGAGGGGCTGGGCACGAGCCCGCCGGCGAAGCCGAGCAGGATCGTGCCGCGGAGGGTGGGGGCGGTGGGATGGGTGTGGGTGAAGCCGCCGTGGGTGTGTGCGAGGGGGGCCCGCTTCTCCTGTGGGGCGGGGGCGTGCGGGTGACTGTGCCGGCGGACGGGGGCTTGGAGTTGGGGACGGGGGCGGGCTTCCACGGACGCGGACGCGTGGGCGTGCGCGAGGACCAGGTGGCGTTCGTGCCGCTCGGCGTGCGGGTGCTCGTGCGCATGCTCGTGCTCGGCGTGCGGGTGCTCCGAGTGGTCGTGGTGGTGGCTGTGCGCGTGGTCCTGGTCGTGATCGTGGCGGTGCGCGTGGCCATGGTCCTGGTCGTGATCGTGGCGGTGCGCGTGGCCGTGGTCGTGCGTGCCGCCGTCTCCGTGGTCGCGCGTGTGCCCGCTCCCGTGGGAGTGCCCGTGTCCCCGGTTGCGCCAGGCCCGGCGTACGAGTGTCGCGCCCGCAAGCGTCACCAGGAGCCCGCTCGCGACGCCCAGCCAGGCGATCACGGAGGGCGCCGCGGCCGAACCGGCCGTGATCAGGAGGCCCAGGGCGACCACGCCCAGGGTGTGGGTGACCGTCACCGAGGCGGCCAGCGGCAGGACGTCGCGCAGGCCCGCCCGGCCGCCGCGGGCCGCTGCCGTCGCGGCCATCAGGGTCTTGCCGTGGCCGGGTGCGAGCGCGTGCAGGGCGCCGAGGCCCACCGCGATGAGCAGGGCGAGAGCGCCGAAGCCGATCGTCAGGTCGTGGTGGGCCACCAGGGAGTCGAGCGCCTGGGTCCAGCGGTCGGCGCCGCGCGGGAGGACCGAGTCGGCGGGAGCGTCGCGGCCACTCTCGACCAGCGCGGGGCCACCGGCCCGCACCCGCAGGGACGCGGAGGCGGTGTCGGCCGGCGACGAGAGCAGTTCCTGCGGGTACTTGGTGAGCTGCCGCGACACCGATTCCGCGGGTACGTCCGAGGAGGCGAGTGTCATCCGGTCGCCGCGCGCGGTGATCTCCCGCCAGCCCGGCCCCCTGTCGGTTCCGGCGCCCCGGAATTCGACGTCCACGGTGTCCTGTTCGGGGAGCGCCGCCGTCAACCGGCATTCCACCCGGAGAGTGTTGAGCCCCGCCTGTCCGGGCCTTACGCGCGCGACGCTCGTGCCGACGGTGAGCGGGACCTCGCCGCCGCCGACGGTGACCGCACTGTCCCGCGCGGCCGTCTCGCACCGCTGACGTGCCCAGTCCGTCAGCCCGAGCTTCTCGATCTGCGGCTCGGCCTGGGTGGCCGGGATCTCCGCGAGGTCCTCGACATGGTCGACCCGCAGTTGCCCGGGGGCGGCGACCAGACCGTCGTACCGATTGACGGTGAAGTTGCCGAGCGGGTGGGCGCTCGCCTGTCCGGAGGGGACGATGACGAGTGCGCAGGCAGCGGCGAGAACGGCCGTTGCGGAGCCGAGCGCGCGGCGGAGTCCAGGGGTCACTTGTCGGCCTCCAGTGCCTTGCGGGCCTCTGCGGCGCCCAGCGGTGAGAAGCCCGGGTTGAGGTCGAGGGCCGATTTCAGCGAGGCGTCGGCCTCCTTCTCGTGGCCGGTGGCGCGCTCGATCATGCCCCGGTGGTAGAGGAAGGACGCGTTGCGGTAGCCGGTGGCCGTCGCCTCGCCGGCGTACGGCAGGGCCTCCTCGTCGCGGCCGTTGACGTGCAGTGCCCAGGCGAGGGCGTCCGCGGTGTGCACGGTGTGGCGGCGGCCCCACTCGGCCTGGGCCGCCTTCAGCGCGGCCTGCTTGTCGCCGTGGTCGGCGGCGGCCAGAGCGGTGTCGAGGTCGGCGTTGACGCCGTTGGCGCGGGCCAGCGAGACCCAGGCGTTCACCAGCGCGTACTGGTCGCGGGCCTTCTGGGCGTCGCCCTCCGCGCCGCGCGCCTCGTACAACTCCCCGAGTTCCACGAGTGGTTGGGGCAGCGGATACCGCTCCACCACCTGCTCCATGCCGCTGATCGCCGCCGCGCGCTCGCCCTGTGCGGCCTGCGTGCGGGCGCGGCCTTCGAGGGCCGGGAGATAGGTGTCGTCGGCGGCGAGCGCGCGGGCGTAGTACGTGAGTGCCGTCTTGTACTCGCCCTGATTCCAAGCGAGTTGGCCGAGCGCGGTGGCCACGTACGTGACGTCGCCACGGGTTGTCGCCGAGTCGAGTGCCTGCTCCAGGACGCGGCGGGCGGTCTGCGCATCGCCGTCCAACTCGTTGACGTACGCGTACCGTGTGAAGACCGGGACGCCCGGGCGGCGCGAGTCGGCCGTGTCGGCGGCCTTGGACGCCTCGTCGTAGCGGCCGAGTTCGACCAGGGCGTCGATACGGGAGGCGAGGGCGCGCTCGCTGTACGGGTTCTGTTTGAGCGCCTGGTCCGCGTACTTGAGGGCGCCGGTGAAGTCGTGCCGGGCGGCGGCCAGGGCGGCACGGCCCGCGAGCGCGGGATCGTTGTCCGGGCGCAGCTCGAGGGAACGGGCGAGCGCCTGCTGTGCCTGCGGGTACCGGGAGGGATCGCCCTTCGTGCGGGCCTGCTCGATGTAGGCGAGCCCGAGCGTCGACCAGCCGCCGAAGTCCTTGGGCTGCGCCCGGAGATGAGCCTGCAACGAGGTGATGCTCGCGTCGAGGTCCGCGCCGGCGAGCAACTGCGGCGAGACGCCGGCGGGCGCCGCCGCGAGGGTGGCCGCTCCACCGTCGTCCTGGAGGGCCCCGACCACTATGGCCCCCGCGGTGAGAGCGACGGCCAACGCAGATGTGCAGAAGGCGAGTTGGGCCGCACGCCAACGGCGCCCGGACGCGGACAGCCGCCGGACGGCGGCGACGCGGTCGTCGGGCGCTTCATTGATGACCTCGGTGACCTCGGTGACCTCGTCGGTCAGGTCATCGGAGGCCGGACTCGGCGCCGCTGCCGTCTCGACACCCGCCGGATTCTCCTCGGGCATGGCCTCCGCGGCGCGGTCCACGGGCTCGGCGCTGCGTTCGCTCTCCGGCGCGCTGTCGTTCGTACGCGGGGACATGCCCTCTCCTCGAAGTCCTTGGTTCCTGGGTGGAAACGCTCGTTGTGGGGGCTGAGCGGCGGGGGCCCCCCCCGGGGGGGGGGGTTTCAGCGGGGGCCGCCCGGACGGGTGGCGGGGCGCCCCCGC
>NZ_JBHXMF010000027.1:0-115921 GCF_042721055.1 Streptomyces sp. NPDC058470 | reverse complement strand
ACTCTCCGTGAATGTTTTCCCGTAATCGGGACGACACCACGAGAGCGGAACCGAAGGGAGGAATAATCCCCACGGTCCACAGCGTCCTCGCTGATGTTTTCTTCAAAGGAACCTCGTCCCGGCCATAACGACCGGAGACGGGGTATCAACAAACTTGGCGTTGATTTTTGGCACGCTGTTGAGTTCTCAAGGAACGGACACTTCCTTCGTACTCACCCGAGAGACTCTCTCAGGCTTTCCTCCGGGCGTTTCCCTTCAGTCTTGCGTTTCCGACTCTACCAGACCCTTTCGGACCCGATTTCCTCGGTGCTTTCCAGGTTTCCGCTTTCGCGTTTCCCTTTCCGGCAGTTCCGACTTTATCAGAAGTTTTGGGCCGGATTAACCGGCATCCATTTCTGAATCATCGGGAGGGGCCTCTCGGAAATCGACGTTTCCAGAAGCAGGCAGACCCTAGACGGCTGCCACTGGACCTGTCCAGTTCTAGGCAACTGTTCGAATCTACCTCCCCGTTCGTTCCGTGTCAACGGCTTTTTCGGGGCGAAGAGGAGACTAGCAGGTCAGCGAAGGTGGTCGCACATCAGGCAGCTGTCGGGACGGTGGCACTGCGCTCTGTCTCGTCGACGTCACCGGTTTCACCGGCCCGTGCCGCACGACCGCCCAGTACAAAGACGTACGCGAGGAAGACCAGTTCAGCGGCGATTCCGATGCCGATGCGGGCCCAGGTGGGGAGGCCGGACGGCGTCACGAAGCCTTCAATGGCGCCTGAGACAAAGAGGATCAGGGCCAGGCCGATGGCCATACCCAGGGCGGCTCGGCCCTCTTCGGCGAGTGCCGTGCTGCGGGGACGAGGGCCAGGGTCGATCAGCGTCCAGCCCAGTCGGAGGCCTGTGCCCGCGGCGACGAAGACGGCCGTCAGTTCCAGGAGCCCGTGCGGGAGGACAAGGCCCAGGAAGGTGTCGAGGCGGCCGGCCGAGGACATCAGGCCTATGCCGACGCCCAGGTTGAGCATGTTCTGGAACAGGATCCAGATGACCGGGAGACCCAGGAAGATACCCAGGACCAGGCACATCGCGGCGGCCTGGGCGTTGTTCGTCCACACCTGCGCCGCGAAGGACGCGGCGGGATGGCTGGAGTAGTAGGTCTCGTACTGGCCGCCGGGACGCGTGAGTTCGCGCAGTTCGCTGGGGGCCGCGATCGAGGACTGGACCTCGGGGTGCGTACCGATCCACCACCCCAGGAGGGCCGCGATCACGGTGGACAGGAGAGCCGTGGGAACCCACCAGTGGCGCGAGCGGTAGACCGCGGCCGGGAAGCCGTGCGTCAGGAAGCGTGTGACATCACTCCAGGAGGCGCGGCGCGTGCCTGTCACGGCACTACGCGCGCGTGCCACCAGCTGGCTGAGGCGGCCCGTCAGCTGAGGGTCGGGGGCGCTTGACTGGATCAGGGAGAGATGGGTGGCGGTGCGTTGGTACAGGGCGACGAGTTCGTCCGCCTCCGCTCCGGTCAAGCGGCGTTGGCGGCGGATCAGTCCGTCGAGCCGGTCCCACTCGGCGCGGTGGGCGGACACGAAGACGTCGAGGTCCATCTGGTTTGCTGCTCCTCGGCTACTCGTCGTGAGTGTCAGCTTGTCGTACTGCGACGCGATGTGCCCTCAGCTTGGCAGACTGGACATTCGCAAGGCAGGCCAGGGGAAGGACGGCGAGCGTGAGTGAGCTAGTGACGGGCGAGGCGGTGGCGCTGGAGTTGCGCCCCGCGAAACTCCCGAGCCGGACGCTGGCCGTCCTGCTGGATCTGATCGTGGCGACGATCGTCTATGTCGTCGTGACCATCGGCTTGGTGGCTTCGACGGGTGGACTGGACGAGGCTGCGCAGGTCGCCCTCTCGATCGCGTGCTTCCTTCTCGTTCTGGTGGGCGGCCCGATTGCCGTGGAGACCCTCAGCCACGGCCGTTCGCTCGGGAAGCTGGCGTTCGGGCTGCGGGTGGTGCGGGACGACGGTGGGCCCATCCGGTTCAGGCATGCGCTGGTTCGTGGTGCCGTCGGTGTGGTCGAGCTTCTGATGACGTTCGGGATCGTCGCGTGCATCGCCTCTCTCGTGTCGGCGCGCGGGCGGCGGCTGGGTGACGTGTTCGCGGGGACCCTTGTCGTGCGGGAAAGGATCCCGGCCGGCCGTACGCCCTTCGTGCCTCCACCGCCGCCCTGGCTGACGGGTCGATTCGCCGCGCTTGATCTGTCCGCGGTTCCGGACGGTCTGTGGCTGGCCATCCGGCAGTACCTGACGCGGATGCGGCAGTTGGATCCGCAGGTCGGTGGGGCGATGGCGGAGCGGCTCGCCATGGATCTGGCCGCCCGTACGGGGACTCCGGCGCCGCCCGGAGTCCCACCGGCCGCATATCTGGCGGCCGTGGTGCAGGAGCGGCAGGCACGGGAGGTCCGGCGGTCCTTCGGTGGCGGGCCTGCCGTGGCTCCGTACGGCGGCCCGGGTGGACCGACGATCGGGATGCCGGGCGCGGTCGGACCTGCTCCCGTGCAACCGGGCACCTACCCCTATGCGTCGGTCGCTCCGGGAACCCCGTCCCCTCTCGCGACGCAGCAGCAGTCGCCGCCGCCGGGTATGGCACCGCAGCCCGTTCCGCCACCGCCTGCCGCACCGCAGCACGACCAGGGCGGCCGTCCTTCGACCGGCTTCGCACCGCCCGCCTAGGGCTTGTCTGTCTGCACCTCGTCAGGTGAATACCGACGGGGGTGATTCGAGATGTTCCAGTTCGATGCCGGGTGCCGCGAGCACCACGTCTCCCGCGATGTGTACGGCGTGCTGCTCACCGGTGTCCAGGGCTGTGACCTGGTATTCGTCCACGGTGAGGGGGCCGTTGTCAGTGGCGTGTGTTTCTCTCGAGATCAAGGCCCAGGACTGGTCGAGGGTGCGTGGGGCCAGGAC
Organism: Streptomyces sp. NPDC058470; assembly: GCF_042721055.1. Lineage (NCBI taxonomy): Bacteria > Bacillati > Actinomycetota > Actinomycetes > Kitasatosporales > Streptomycetaceae > Streptomyces > Streptomyces sp. NPDC058470. The sequence continues at coordinate 112,984 of NZ_JBHXMF010000027.1, read as the reverse complement.
GGGGTCGGTGAAGGCGACGAGGCGTACGCGGGTCGCGGAGGCGGACGGGGCGAGGCGAAGGAGGCGGGCGGTGGCGACGAGGAACGCGGGAGAGGGGCCGGTGAAGGCGTGGGCGCGGACATTGCCTTCGGTGGCCTGCGTGCCCGCGGGATCGGTGCGGACCCAGGTGACGCCGTCGAGCGCGGCGCCGCGGACCTGCCAGCTCGCGGCGTTCAGTTCGAGACGGATGGGGCGGCCGAGGTCGTCGAGGGCAAGGTCGACGGAGCCTGCATGGTCGCCGGAGGGGGTGGTGAGTTGGGAGACATAGCGCCAGCCGGAGGGGCCGGGCGCGCAGTGGAAGTGTTCCTCAGCCAGGGGGGTGTGATCGTGCGGATCATGGAGCGAATAACGGCCGCGTGGCATGGGAGTTCAGGTCCTCATCGGGGACAGGCCCCCGCCGCGGGGGCGAGGGCCTGCTGACATCCGTACGCCGAGCGGTGGTACCGCTGCTCGGCGGGGGAGCTCAGTAGCGGTAGTGGTCTGACTTGTACGGGCCCTCGACCTCGATACCGAGGTACGCGGCCTGCTCGGGGCGGAGCGTCGTCAGCTTCACGCCGAGCGCGTCGAGGTGGAGACGGGCGACCTTCTCGTCCAGGTGCTTGGGCAGCACGTACACGTCGGTCGGGTACTCCTCGGGCTTGGTGAACAGCTCGATCTGGGCCAGTGTCTGGTCCGCGAACGAGTTGGACATCACGAAGGAGGGGTGACCGGTGGCGTTGCCCAGGTTCAGCAGGCGGCCCTCGGAGAGGACGATGAGAACCTTGCCGTCGGGGAACGTCCAGGTGTGGACCTGCGGCTTGACCTCGTCCTTGACGATGCCCTCGATCTTCGCCAGGCCGGCCATGTCGATCTCGTTGTCGAAGTGGCCGATGTTGCCCACGATCGCCTGGTGCTTCATCTTGGCCATGTCGGCGGCCATGATGATGTCCTTGTTGCCGGTCGTGGTGACGAAGATGTCGGCCTTGTCGACGACCTCGTCGAGGGTCGTGACCTGGAAGCCGTCCATCGCCGCCTGCAGCGCGCAGATCGGGTCGATCTCGGTGATGATCACGCGGGCGCCCTGGCCGCGCAGGGATTCCGCGCAACCCTTGCCCACGTCGCCGTAGCCGAAGACGACCGCGGTCTTGCCACCGATGAGAACGTCGGTGGCGCGGTTGATGCCGTCGATCAGGGAGTGGCGGCAGCCGTACTTGTTGTCGAACTTCGACTTGGTGACGGCGTCGTTCACGTTGATCGCCGGGAACAGGAGGGTGCCGTCGCGGTGCATCTCGTAGAGACGGTGGACACCGGTCGTGGTCTCCTCGGTCACGCCGCGGATCTCCGAGGCGACCTGAGTCCACTTCTGTGAGCCCTCGGTGATGGTGCGGGTGAGGAGCTCGAGAACGACGCGGTGCTCGTCGGACTCGGCGGTGTCGAGGGAGGGGACCTTGCCGTCCTTCTCGAACTGGACGCCGTTGTGGACGAGCATGGTGGCGTCACCACCGTCGTCCAGGATCATGTTCGGGCCGCCGGTGGGGGTGTTCGGCCAGGTCAGGGCCTGCTCCGTGCACCACCAGTACTCCTCCAGGGTCTCGCCCTTCCAGGCGAAGACCGGGACGCCCTGCGGGTTCTCGGGCGTGCCGTTCGGGCCGACCGCGATGGCGGCGGCGGCGTGGTCCTGGGTGGAGAAGATGTTGCAGGAGGCCCAGCGGACCTCGGCGCCGAGGGCGACCAGGGTCTCGATGAGGACGGCGGTCTGCACCGTCATGTGCAGGGAGCCGGTGACGCGGGCGCCCGCGAGGGGCTGCGCCTCGGCGTACTCCTTGCGGATCGACATCAGGCCGGGCATCTCGTGCTCGGCGAGGGTGATCTCCTTGCGGCCGAAGGCGGCCAGGGAGAGGTCGGCGACCTTGAAGTCCTGTCGGTTGTCGACAGTCGTCATGTCGAGCTGCTCCTCGGGTTCGGGATTGGGGCGAGGTGGTACGGCTGGTCTGCGCGGCGGCGGGCATACGCATGCCCCGCTGGGCACAGGAGTGCCCGGTGCGCGCAACGCAGTCCGTCGGAGGCCCTCTCTCCCTCGGCCGGTCCGCGGAAGGGACCGACCGACCGCCATCAGCAGCGACGTCTGGCTCAACCACCAAGCTACACCGGTGACCCCGGCCCTCCCCAGTCCGCGTACGACCGGGAAAGGCATGATCCTGCTGTCAACCGTGGCCCGTGCAGGTCAGAGGTACGGGTGAGGTCTGACGGGGCTCACAGATCTGACGGAAAGGGGCCCACCTGTACTTCAGGCGGGCCCCGGGGACGTACGAGTGGAGATCAGTGCTCGGTGGGGTGTGCCGGGCCGCCCGGTGTTGCTTCTGGGGCCGGGCCCTTCGCCGCGTCGGCCTCGTTGTAGATGTCGGGCTCCAGGTAGATGACGCGGGCGATCGGGACCGCTTCCCGGATGCGGGACTCGGCGGCGTTGATCGCGGTGGCCACCTCGGTGGCGGTGTCGTCGTGCTGGACGGCGATCTTGGCGGCGACCAGGAGTTCCTCCGGGCCGAGGTGGAGGGTGCGCATGTGGATAATGCCGGTGACCGTGTTGCCGTCGACGATGGCTGCCTCGATCTTCTTGACCTCTTCGAGGCCCGCGGACTCGCCCAGGAGGAGGGACTTGGTCTCCACGGCGAGGACCAGCGCGATCAGGATGAGCAGGATGCCGATACAGAGCGTGCCGATGCCGTCCCAGATGCCGTCGCCGGTGGCCAGGGCGATGCTCACGCCGACCAGCGCCAGGACCAGGCCCACCAACGCGCCGAGGTCCTCCAGGAGCACGACCGGCAGTTCGGGAGCCTTGGCGTGGCGGACGAACTCCTTCCACGACTTCTGGCCACGCAGGGGGTTGGACTCCTTGATGGCCGTCCGGAAGGAGAAGGACTCCGCGATGATCGCGAAGACGAGGACGCCCACCGGCCAGTACCAGGCCTCGATCTCGTGCGGGTGCCTGATTTTCTCGTAGCCCTCGTAGATCGCGAACATGCCGCCGACCGAGAAGAGCACGATCGAGACGAGGAAGGCGTAGATGTAGCGCTCGCGGCCGTAGCCGAAGGGGTGCTGCGGGGTTGCCTCGCGCTTGGCCTTCTTGCCGCCGAGCAGGAGCAGGCCCTGGTTGCCGGAGTCGGCGAGCGAGTGCACGGACTCGGCGAGCATCGACGACGAACCGCTGAAGAGGAACGCCACGAACTTCGCTACCGCGATCGCGAGATTGGCGCCGAGTGCCGCCACGATCGCCTTGGTGCCGCCTGAAGCGCTCATGTGCTCCTGCTGTCCCTTCGTACGCCGTCCAGGGCTTTGCCTGCCTTTTGCCAGTGGGCCATTGTTGCAGCCTGCCCCGACAACGGCGCGTCAGGCCGCCACAGTGGTCACATCAGGCCACTACCGTCGCGCGGAAAATCGCGCCAGGGCCGGACACTTCGACCTTTTCGCCCGCCGATACGAAGACGGACTGGCCGGGGGCGAGCGTGCTGCCGTCCGCTCGTACGGAACCGGCCGTGCACAGCAGGATCTGCGGGGTCGCGGCGGTGAGGTCGTGTGGGGCCGCGTCCTGGGGCAGGACATAGCGGGAGAGGCGGAACTCGTCGATGGGGGTCTCGTAGACCTCCTCGCCGTCGGGGGACGCCTCCGGGCGCAGTACGCCGGGGTCGCTCGCCTCGAAGCGGACGACGCGCAGGAGTTCGGGGACGTCGACGTGCTTGGGGGTCAGGCCGCAGCGCAGGACGTTGTCGCTGTTGGCCATGATCTCGACGCCCAGGCCGTTCAGGTACGCGTGCGGGACGCCGGCGCCGAGGAACAGGGCCTCGCCGGGCTGGAGTTGAACGTAGTTGAGGAGCATCGCGGCGATGACGCCGGGGTCGCCCGGGTAGTGGTGGGCGATCTCGGCGTACGGGGCGTAGGAGCCGCCGAGGCGGGCGCAGGCGGCCGCGGCCTCGGTGACCGTGTGGGCCAGGTCGTCGCGGTCGGCAGAGAGCAGCGCCGTGAGGACCTCGCGCAGGGCGGCCTCTTCGGGGTGGGCGTGCAGCAGGTCGACGTACGGCTTGAGGGAGTCGACATCCAGGCCCGCGAGCAGTTCGGCGGCCTCGGCGGGGGCGCGGAAACCGCACAGGCCGTCGAACTCCGTGAGAGCGCAGATCAGTTCGGGCTTGTGGTTGGCGTCCTTGTAGTTGCGGTGCGGGGCGTCGATGGGAACGCCGCGGCGCTCCTCGTCCTCGTAACCCTCTTGCGCCTGTTCGAGGTTGGGGTGGACCTGGAGGGAGAGGGGGGCTCCCGCGGCGAGGATCTTCAGCAGGAACGGCAGGCGGGGGCCGAACTTGGCGACCGCCGCGCGGCCGAGTTCCTTCTCGGCGTCCTCGTCGATGACCTCGGTGAGCGGACCGCGTTCGGTGCGCGAGGGTGCGCCCGGGTGGGCGCCCATCCACATCTCCGCCTGCGGTTCACCGGTCGGCTCCACGCCGAGCAGCCGCGGGATGGCGGTGGTCGAACCCCAGGCGTAGGGGCGGACGGTGTTGTCGAGGCGGTCCATAGTGTGTGCTTTTCTCCGTACGTACGCTGCTCAGCGGGCGTTTCTCACCACGCGGAGGTCCGGTGCGGGCTACCCCGTGTGCGTCAAGGTCAGGCGCCTGAGGCGAGCGCCAGGTAAACGGCGGCGAAATCCGTGATGGCGATCAGTTCGGCGAGGGTCTCGAGTTCGCCGCCCTCCTCGGGTTCGAGTTCGCTGATCGCGGTGTCGTGGCTGAGGGCGAGTTCGCGGGCGGCCGGGGCGGCGGTGAGGCCGCCTGCCGGGCGGTCGCGCAGGAGCACCACGCGCGCGTGGATGGCCTGTTGCTCCTCGACGCGGTCGCGGAAGAAGTCGTCGGGGTCGGCGCCGGCGGCCAGCGCGCCGGCCAGCAGCGCGGTGTGCGCGGCGAGCGCCTCCGGCAACTCGGCGGTGAGCGCGGGGCGTCCGGCCAGCTCGGCGAGCGCGGCGGCGAAGCGGCGGCCCGCCGGGCCCGCGGACGGGCCCTCGGTCCAGATCACCGGGAGCGCCTCGGCGAGTTCGGCGGCGAGGGTCTTGGCGGGGTTGCTGTAGGTCGCGATGGTCGGGCCGCAGCGCTCGGCGATCCGGTCGAGGCGGTCGGCGACCTTCTGGACGGCCTCCGGGGGCGCGGTGAGCAGGCCGGTGCGGTCGAGGAGTACGAGCAGCGGGGTGAGCAGCGCCCACAGGACGCCGGGGGCGGACGCGGCCGCGACCTCCTCCCGCTCGTACGGGGTGGTTGCCAGCGGTACGAACAGGCCGTGCGCGCCGTCCACCGACTCGGGCAGCGGGGAGTGGGCGGGGGCCACGGCGGCGACGGTGCAGCCGCGCCGGTAGGCCTGCTCGATCAGGAGTGAGAGGCCGGGCTCATAACCGTCCGGGGTGGCGATCAGGAGCAGGTCCACGGGGCCCGCCCAGCCGGGGAGCTCCCAGCGCAGGGCGCCCGCGTCCGCGGCGACGCCGGTCGGGCTCAGCCGGGTGACCGGGCAGCCGGCTCCGGCGAGGGTGCCGAGCAGGTCGGCGACACAGGTCGCGGCGGTGCCTGGGCCCGCGATCAGGACGGCGCGGGGGCGGCCGTCCGGTTTGAGCTCCGGGATGCCTGCCTCGGCGGCGTGCCGGGCGGCGGTGCGCACATGGGCGCCTGCCTCGGCGGCGCCCCTGAGGAGGCCGCGGCGGTCCGCCTGGGCCAGTGCCTCGGGAGCGTCGAACAGCGATTCGTCGAGCATGGGCGGCAGCCTCCGATCGCCGGATCGTCGTTACGCGGGACGGCGGGCCTCGTCGACGAGCAGTACGGGGATGCCGTCCCGGACGGGGTACGCGAGGCCGCAGTCGTTGCTCGTGCAGACCAGCTCGCTCTCCTGCTCCTTGAGCGGGGCGTGGCAGGCCGGGCAGGCGAGGATCTCCAGGAGGCCGGCTTCGAGCGGCATGGGGTGTCCTTCCGAACGGGTGGATGCGGCCTGGTCAGGGTACCGCTGTGGGCGGGGGCGCGGCGCTGGCCTGTGGGGGGGGGCGCGCTGGGCCTCGTCGACGGGGTGGGGGTGGGGGTTTCTGCTTTTTCGCCCCCTCCGCCCCTGCCCGTCTCTAGTTCCTGGGGCTGCCGCCCCCAGACCCCCGCCGTCGCGCTGAACGCGCTCGTCCTCAATCGCCGAACGGGCTGAAAGATCTCCAGCGCCGGAGGGCATGACTGTCAGGCCCTGATGATCTCCAGCACCTCGTCCCGTACCTTCGCCATCATCGCCTCGTCGCGTGCCTCTGTGTTGAGGCGGAGCAGTGGCTCGGTGTTGGAGGGGCGGACGTTGAACCACCAGTCGGCGGCGGTGATCGTGAGGCCGTCGAGTTCGTCGAGGGTGATGTCCTCGCGGCCTTCGTAGGTGGCTCTGATCGCGGCGAGGCGGGCCTTCTGGTCGTCGACCGTGGAGTTGATCTCGCCGGAGGCGGCGTAACGGTCGTATTCGGCGACGAGCCGGGAGAGCGGGGCGTCCTGGCCACCGAGCGCGGCGAGGACGTGGAGGGCGGCCAGCATGCCTGTGTCCGCGTTCCAGAAGTCGCGGAAGTAGTAGTGCGCGGAGTGCTCGCCGCCGAAGATCGCACCGGACGTGGCCATCTCGGCCTTGATGAAGGAGTGGCCGACGCGGGTGCGGACGGGGATGCCGCCGTGCTCCCGTACGACCTCGGGCACCGACCAGGAGGTGATGAGGTTGTGGATGACCGTGCCGCCGGGGTGCTTGGCGAGCTCGCGGGCGGCCACCAGGGCCGTGATCGCGGAGGGCGGGACCGGGTCGCCCTGTTCGTCGACGACGAAGCAGCGGTCGGCGTCGCCGTCGAAGGCGATGCCGAGGTCGGCGCCCTCCTCGCGTACCCGCTTCTGGAGGTCGACGATGTTCGCCGGGTCGAGCGGGTTCGCCTCGTGGTTCGGGAAGGTGCCGTCCAGCTCGAAGTACATCGGCACCAGGTCGAGGGGCAGTCCGTCGAAGACTGTCGGGACGGTGTGCCCGCCCATGCCGTTGCCCGCGTCGACGACGACCTTCAGGGGGCGGATGGAGGTCAGGTCGACAAGGCCGCGGAGGTACGCCGCGTAGTCCTTCAACGTGTCACGCTGTGTGATCGTTCCCGGTGTGACGTCCGAGGGGGCCGGGGCGCCCGAGTCGAGCCAGGACTCGACGAGTTCACGGATCTCGGAGAGGCCGGTGTCCTGTCCGACCGGGGTCGCGCCCGCCCGGCACATCTTGATGCCGTTGTACTGGGCGGGGTTGTGCGAGGCCGTGAACATGGCGCCCGGCAGGCCGAACGCGCCCGACGCGTAGTAGAGCTGGTCGGTCGAACACAGCCCGATCTCGGTGACGTCGACGCCGCGCGCCGCCGCACCGCTCGCGAAGGCGCGCGACAGACCGGGCGACGAGGGCCGCATGTCGTGCCCGATCACGATCGCGTCCGCGCCGGTCACCTGGACGAAGGCCGCCCCGAACAGCTCGGCCAGCGGCTCGTCCCACTGGTCGGGGACCACACCGCGTACGTCGTACGCCTTCACGAGCTGCGACAGATCAGCAGTCACGGCCAACCCTCCAGAAGTCCACTTAGGTCGCCTCAAACTACCTGTACGGACTGACAGTCCGGTGTGCCGCGGCTCAGCGGATGCGCATCCGTCACCTGGGGGCTTCTTTCGTCACCTGTGGGGACTCGTCCGTCACCTGGTGGTAACGCACCGCGTCACGGCGGCTCTCGTTCCATCACGACAGCCGCCGTCGTTCCCGCACGGATGCGATCCTCGTTCTGTCAGGGCAGCATCCAACCCAGGACCGGCGTGCTCTGCCCCGCCACGATCAGGCACATGATCAGCAGCAGCCCGAGACTCCACGGCAGCACCTTGCGCAGCAGGTCGCCCTCGCGGCCCGCGAGTCCGACCGCCGCGCAGGCGATGGTCAGGTTCTGTGGCGAGATCATCTTGCCGAGGACGCCGCCCGAGCTGTTGCCGGCGGCGAGCAGTTCGGGAGACAGACCCGACTCCCTGGCCGCGCTCACCTGGAGGGCACCGAAAAGGGCGTTCGCCGAGGTGTCGGAGCCGGACACGGCCACGCCGAACCAGCCCAGGACCGGTGACAGGAAGGCGAGTCCCGCGCCGGCCGCCGCTACGAAGTGGCCGATCGTGGCGGCCTGCCCGGAGAGGTTCATGACATAGGCGAGCGCCAGTACGGACGTCACGGTGAGGATCGCGAACCTCAACTCGTGCACGGTCGCGGCCCATTCCTTGACCGCCACGCGCGCGTGCACCCCGAGTACGGCGGCCGTGCCCAGCCCGGCGAGCAGGACGAGCGTGCCGCCGGTCGACACCAGGGGTAGCGTGAAGACATTGCCGCCGACCGGTTCGCCGTCCGGATTGACCACGTCCAGGAAGGGCCAGTCGAAGACGCGGGTCGCGCCGGCCAGCCAGTCCTTCACGACAGGGATCTGGGCGATGGAGAAGATGACCACGATCAGCGCGTACGGGGCGTAGGCGCGCACGACTTCGGGCCGCGGGTCCTCCTCGTCCAGGTCCTCGCTCCGTACGCCGGTCAGAACCGCCACCCGTACGGGCTCGGCGGCCGGCCTGCGCGCCCCCGGTACGGCGACGAGGGCGCCCGCACCCACCAACGCGGCCCCGATGTCGGCGAGTTGCGCGGAGACGTAGTTGGAGGCGGCGAACTGGGCGACGGCGAAGGCGGTTCCGCACACGAGGGCCGGCACCCAGGTCTCGCGCAGCCCGCGCCGCCCGTCGACCAGGAAGACGAGGACGAGCGGTACGACCAGGGCCAGCAGTGGCGTCTGGCGGCCCACTACGGAGGCGACGGAATCCAGTGGCAGGCCGGTGACTTGGGCGAGCGTGACGACCGGGGTGCCCATCGCGCCGAAGGCGACCGGAGCGGTGTTGGCGACGAGCGCGACCACCGCCGCGCGCACCGGGTCGAAGCCGAGCGCGACCAGCATCACCGAGCAGATCGCGACCGGGGCGCCGAAGCCCGCGAGAGCTTCCAGGAGGGCGCCGAAGCAGAACGCGATCACGAGCGCCTGGATGCGCGGGTCGTCGGACAGGCGCCCGAAGGAGCGGCGGAGGATGTCGAAGTGCTGGGTGCGGACCGTCATCCGGTACACCCACAGGGCGTTGACGACGATCCACAGGATGGGGAAGAGGCCGAAGACGGCCCCCTGAGCGGCGCTGGAGAGTGTCTGGCCGACCGGCATGCCGTACGCGAGCCCGGCAACCAGCGCGGCGGCCAGCAGGCCGATCAGTCCGGCCTGGTGGGCCTTCATGCGGACGCCGCCGAGCAGGATCAGGACGATGACGAGGGGCAGGGTCGCGACGAGGGCGGACAGGCCGAGTGAACCGGCCACGGGTTCCAGTTCCTGGATGTACACGGGCACCTCCTCCGATTCCGCGATACGGAAAGCGGTTTCTCACGGGCGGAGGAATGGTCGTGTCCGCGACAAGTGCGCGTCAAGACCTCTGCACCGCCGGGTGAAACGTGCACGGAACGTGCACCGAGGTGAAGTCGCCCTCAGGGAAAGGGGGTTCGGCCAGGCGAACAGGAGCAAGGAGCTCAGGAGTCCGGCGAGCGCAGCACCCGCAGATGGCCGCGGCGCGCGACCTCCATCGGGTCCACCGTGCGCGCGTTGCCGCCACCGGCCCCGGCGGCGCGCTGCTGCGGACGGGCCGCCTCGCGTACCGCGTTGGCCAGCGCTTCCAGGTCGTCACCGGTGGGGCGGGAGGGAGCGGAAGGGTCGGCGAGCCGGACAACCTCCCAGCCGCGCGGCGCGGTGAGGCGCGCGGAGTGCTCCGCACACAGGTCGTAGCAGTGAGGTTCGGCGTAGGTGGCGAGCGGGCCGAGGACCGCGGTCGAGTCGGCGTAGACGTACGTCAGCGTCGCGACGGCGGGGCGGCCGCAAGCGGTGCGCGAACAGCGACGTACAGGGCTCACGACGTTGGACGGTACCGCACTCCTGAGCGGGCCGCGACGACTCTCTCCCAGGTCACCCCACCGTGTCGTGCTGTGAGAACGCCCACATGAGCCTCCGTGCACCCGGCCCTGACCTGGGGCGACATCGGGCGCCGCGATGCCGAACAGACCTGAAACCGGTTACCACTTGGTGCAAAACATGTCAATTGCCATGCCAGGGGCGGTCTTGGAGGATACGGAATCGAGCCAACCTTGGCTGGAACGATCATCCGGCGACATCAGGAGTGGTCACCGCGCATCATCCGGAACGGCCACGCGCACCACCCACAACGACCACGCGTGACATCCGGAACGGCCGCACCTGGCGTCCGGGACAGCCACGCGTCGCGTCCGGCTCGTCACGGACAGAGATCCCGGACGGCCGCGGGTCAAGATCCCCGCGCCGTCGGCGGTCCGCCGCGTGGGGGTCGGGCGCACGCCCCTGACGAGGACTACTCTTCGTCAGTGATGGACAACCCTGTACCGCCCCGCGCCGCCACACCCGGGCCCCGCCGTCGTGACCGCCATGGCAGGGGCATGCGTGGCCCCGTCGCGCCTCCCCAGGTGCCGCTCGCCGCGAGCCGCGCCGAGGCGTTCGCCGACCTGGTGCAGGACTCCGTGGAGCGGCTGGAGCGGCGCTGGCCGCAGCTCGCCGACATCGATTTCGTCGTCCTTGAAGTGCCCCGTCTGGAGGGCTCGGGAGACGGCTGGACCGACGAGTCGGTACCCCTGGGCGGCACGATCCCCGAGCGCGAGGGCCACCCCGCGCGCGTGGTCGTCTACCGGCGCCCCGTCGAGATCCGCACCAAGGGCCGTGACGAGCGTGCCGCCCTGGTGCACGAGGTCGTCGTGGAGCAGGTCGCGGAGGTGCTGGGGCTCACTCCGGAGACCGTGGATCCGCGGTACGGCGAGGACTGACTCCCCTGGCGACCGGGGCACCCGCTTTCTCCGGCCGGCCTACTTCTGCAGCACCGAGAGATCCTGCCTGGCCTTCGGCACCTCCACCGTCCCGTGGTCGTCCGGAAGGGTCTGGATGGTGAAGCCCGGGATGCCGTTCACGCCGGCGGTGAGCATCCGGGAGGCGTAGACGGAGCCTCCGGAGACCGGCTCGACGGTCAGCGCGTACGTCCCCTTGAGGCCGCTCGGGACCGGCGCCTCGATGTTCTGCGTCGTGCCGCCCTTGATGGTGAACGTCTTCGTCACCGCCGTACCGCCCTCGCTGCCCGCGGACGCGGTGACCTTGACCTCGGCGGCTTCGCCGGGGGCGGTCAGGGCGAGGGTGGAGGCCTTGGAGGTGTTGTCGGCGACCGTCGCGCGCGTGCCCACCGGGCCGGTGGCCGGGATGAACGCGGTCTCCTGCTTGTCGCCCTTGCCGCGTACGACCTGCAGAGCGGCGACGACCGGCACCGATGTGCCGGTGGGGGTGAGCACCAGGGAGCCCGCTTCGCCGCGTGTCAGATCGCCGAGGTCGGCGGTGGCGGTCATGCCGGACTTCACGTGCAGGGTCTCGTTGCCCGCGGGCGTGATCAGTCCCGTGGGCGAGGCGAGGCGCACCTTCAGGTCGGCGTCGGTGGCGCCGGGCGCGAAGGCGACCAGTCGCACCTCCGTGGCGTCCTTCGGGATGCCGGGCAGCACGAGGCTGCCCGCGGGGTCGGTGGAGGCGCCCAGCCAGTCGCCGCCGGTCTTGTCGTCCAGGGCCTGCACGGCGGCTCCGAGGCGACCGCTGCGGACCGTGACGTGCACGGTGAGGTCCGCCAGCGGGTCGCCCGTCAGCGTGTTCAGGAGGAGTGCGTCGCTGGAGTGCGGCTGGACCGTGATGCCCTCGCCCAGCGTGGACTTGAGGGCGCCGTCCTTGCCGTACAGCTCGATGTCGACGACGGCGGCGGAGTCGTCCGGGTTGGTCAAGTGCACATAGTCGGTGCGGTCGTCGGCGGTGCTGGCGCCCGGGAACCAGAACTCGGTGTCCGGAGCGGTGCAGTTGGTGCCGAGCAGGCCGCGGCCGGTGCCCGCGGCGACCTGGGTGGTCTCCTGGACGGTCCAGCCTGGCGCGAACCTGCCCTCGGCGGTGCCGACCAGGGCGGGCGCCTCGGCACCGGAGTTGTCGCCGGTGGCCGGCTTGCCGGGCTCCTTGACCTCCAGGACCGGCTTTTCGGCCTTGTCGTCGGCGCCGCCGTCCGCCGACTCCTCGGTCGCGACCTGCAGTTCGGCCTTGCCGCTGTCGCCCGTGCCCGCGGAGACGGGCGTGAAGGACGTGTACGCCGTCTCCGCGAGGTCGGAGGTGCTGGGCTGCGGGCAGAGCAGGCTGGTGCGCTCGACGGGCAGCAGCGCGGCCGCCTTCACGGCGGTGTCGTCCGACGCGTCCGGCGCGCTGAGCGCGGCGAAGCCGGTGACGGCGGCCAGCGCGGTCGTGCCGACGATCAGGGACAGGGTGGTGCGGTTCACTGCTGGCTCCCGTCGGGGCGCTCACTGTCAGGGCCGTACGGCGGCTGCGGGGGCATCTGAGGCTGCGGGGGCTGCGCCGACGGGTCGTACGCGGGGTCGTAGCCCTGGCCGTTCGCGTCGTAGCCCTGGTTGTACGTCTGGTCGTACTGCGTCTGGCCGCCGTATGCGTACGGGTCGTACTGGCCGCTCTGGTAGGGGTCCGCCTGGTAGGGCTGCTCGTACGTGCCGGTCTGGTACTGCTGCTGGCCCTGGTACTGCTCGGCGCCGTAGGTGCCGTACTCGGCGGCCGCGTAGCTCGGGGTGTCCCACTCGCCGTACGCCTGCTGCTGCGGGACCGCGGCCGGCTCCAGTGGGACCTCCTCCTCCGGAGGAGGCAGGGTGCCGTCGTCCTGTGCGGTCTGCTCGGCCTCCGCCTGGGCACGCAGACGGCGGGCGCGGCGGCCGTCACCCGTGACGTCCTGGGCGAGGACCTCCTCCTCTTCGGGGAGGTCGTCGTCGACGTCACGGCGGCGCCCGGGCAGGGCCATCACCACGAGGACGACGGCGAGGGCGCCCTGCGCCCACAGCCATGCGGTGTGGCTCAGCGGGGCCTCGAAGGTGACGTCCAGCTTGCCGCCGCCGGTGGGCAGTTCGAAGCCCTGCGCCCAGCCGTCGACCGTGGTGCGGGTCAGCGGCTTGCCGTCCAGGCTCGCCGTCCAGCCCTCGTCGGCCGTGTCGGCGAGGCGCAGGATGCGGCCGTCGGCGCCGGCGGGGATGGTGGTGTGCAGTTCGACGGGTCCGGCGGCGATGGACAGCGGGTCGCCGGTCTTGGGGACGATGGCGGCGCGCGAGACCTGCCGGTCCACGCGCCACAGGGCGCTGCCGTCCCCCTGGCTGAGCCGGCTCAGGCCGGGCGTGGCGTCCAGGACGCTGGTCATTTCACGGGGCGCACCCTTGTGGACGAGGACATAGCGCACGGCGAAGTCGCCGAGTTCGTCGGCCTGGTCGGCGCCGGAGCCCGCCACGAGGTTGGCGACGACCTTGGCCAGCTGCTCGTTCTCACCGTCCGCCACCGCGAGTTCGGCGTCGCCGAGGCGGGCGCCGGAGCCGCGGACCAGGGTGTAGCCGACCTCGGCGGTCGACCTGCTGTCGAGGACGAGGGTGCGTGCCTGGTCGCGGGTGCCGCTCTCCTCGGCGACGAAGGCGGGCACCTGCACCGGGTCGCGGCGCTCCAGAGGCCCGTCGGCGCCGCCGATCATCCAGCCGGCCGCGACGAGCAGGGGGCCCGCGGCGGCGGTGAACGCGATCAGCACCGCCACCGGCTGGCGCCAGCCGAAGCTCTGTTCGGCCACGCGTGAGCGTGCCCCGTCGGCGCCGACCGCGGCCGCGGCGAGCAGCGCGAGGCCGTAGACGAGGGTCGCCGGGCCGGCCCAGGCGGAGCTGTTGGACAGTACGGCGAAGACCATCGCCACCAGGGCGACGGCCCAGGCCGCCCAGATCCCCGCCTGGCGCTCGGTGCGCAGCAGGGCGGCCAGCGCGGCCAGGACGACGCCGATGAGCATCAGCCCACTGACGGTCCCGGGGCCGCCGGGGCTGGCGCCGAGCAGGTCGAGCGCGGAGGCAGCGCCGGACCCGTACTCCAGACCGGCCTCCTTGAAGAAGCCGAACGGGAGCAGCGTCAGTGACCAGGGGGCGAGGACCAGCAGCGGGGTGCCGAGCTGGGCCAGGAAACGCAGTCCGTGGGTGGGGATCTCTTTCCTGCGCACTACGAGGAGTGCGATTCCCAGAACCAGCGCGATGGGCCACACGATCGGCGTGAAGGCCGTGGTGAACGTCAGCAGCAGGGCGTACGCCCAGGTGGCGCGCCAGCTGCCGCGCGCACCGGAGGAGTTCGTCAGCCCGCTTGCGGCGATGCCCGCGCGCGCGAGGAGCGGCAGCAGGATCGCGAGGACGGAGGTGCCGATGTGGCCGCTCGCGAGCGCGCCCGTGGCGGCGGGCAGGAAGGCGTACACGATGGACGCCCAGGCGCGCAGCAGGCGGGACTCGACGAGCGGCCGTGAGGCGAAGTACGCGGTGAAACCGGCCAGCGGTACGGAGGCCACCAGGAGCACGGTGACCGCGAGCCCGGTGGAGCCGAAGAGCAGCGAGGACAGCATCGCGACGAGCGCCAGATACGGCGGAGCCGTCTGTGTCCCGCCCGCGCCCACCGCGTGCCAGCCGTCGAGATAGCGCGACCAGAGCTCGGAGGCGTCGCCGGGTGCGGGCAGCAGCGCGCCGCCCGCGAGCGCCCCGCTGCCGACGAGCGCGCGGCAGGCGATGAGCGAGACGAAGAGCAGTACGACGAAGAGCACGGGTCCGGGCTTGCGCACGACGCGCTTGACCCGGCCGAACTGCTCGACCTCCAGGAAGTCGGCGTCGTCTCCGCCGGGCCCGGACTCGACCGCGCCGCCGTGCCGTCCGGCGCCGGTGGTGGCCTCGGGGTCGGAGCTGCCCACGAGGCTGCTCGCGGCCTGCTCGATGGTGGCCCGCACGGTGGCGCCCGGCGGCGGGAACAGCGGGCGCAGCTCGTCCTTGTCGACCTGCGGGCGGCCGCGCGTGCGGCGGCCCGCGAGGATCCGCTCGGGGCGCAGCAGCGTCCCGAGGAGCCCGCGGATCTCGTCGACGGCCTGTCCCGGGACCTTGCCGACGAGATACGCGACCGTGCGCAGCAGGGTGCCGAGGACCAGCCGGAACAGGATCCAGGGCAGCTCCGCGGTACGGGCGTTGACGAGGAGGGTGTAGGTGGCGCCAGCCTTGTCCACCTTGTGCGGGGAGGCGGCGGTGCGGCCCACGCAGTCGACGGTGCGGCGCTCGCGGGAGGAGGCCTCGGCATGTCGTACGACCGCTTCGGGGGCGACGAGGACGTTGTGCCCTGCGGACCGGGCCCGCCAGCACAGGTCGACGTCGTCACGCATCAGGGGCAGCCGGCGGTCGAAGCCGCCGAGTTCCTCGAAGACATCGCGCCGGATCAGCATTCCGGCGGTGGACACGGACAGCACCGGGTGTACGTGGTCGTGTTGGCCCTGGTCCTGCTCGCGGCGGTCCAGGCCGGTCCAGCGGCGGCCGGAGTGGGCGATGGTGACGCCGACTTCGAGGAGCGCCCGGCGGTCGTACCAGCCGCGGAGCTTGGGCCCGAGCACGGCGACTTCCTTGCCGAGCTCCGACTCGTTCTCCACGACCCGCAGCAGTTGCGACAGGGCGTCCGGCTCGGGTGCGCAGTCGTCGTGCAGCAGCCAGAGCCACTGTTCGGGCTCGCCGTACGGGAGCTCCGGCATGTCGTACGCGTCGTCGCGCCAGGTGCGGGTGACGGGGTCCCAGCCGCTGGGGCGCTTCAGGTAGGGCAGGTCGTCCGGGGTGAGCACACCGGCGGTGCGGGTGGCCTCCTCGACGGCCTGGCCGAAGCCGGTGCGCCGGGCGAGGTGCACCACGCGGTCGGCGCCGAGCGCCTCGGTGAGCAGCTGGGCGGAGTCGTCCGCGCTGCCGGTGTCGGCCGCCACCGCGTTCTGCACGGGGCGCTCCTGGCCGAGCAGCCCGGCGAGCGCCTCGGGCAGCCAGCGGGCGCCGTCATGGGAGACCAGCACCGCGGTCACCACGTGGCGCGGGAACTCAGGAGTGGCAGCGTCGTGTTGGCCTGCCGTATGGCTGTGCACGGACATCGAGGTACGGGCCCCGGTTCGATGGACTGCGGTGGACGCCTGTGCCCGCGGGGAGCAGTGGGACGTCTCGGACGGAGGCCCACACTAACGGCTGGGCAACACGGCGGCCCGCCGCCTGTGGATAACCCACCTGCGACGGGCCGTTCGTTACGTCTCGGTACGTAGGGGTGTGCACCTTCTGGCCGGACAGGGCCCTCTTCAGGCCGGGTCGTTCACGCTCAGACGGCGGCCTTCTTCAGGCGACGTCGTTCACGCTCGGACAGGCCGCCCCAGATGCCGAACCGTTCGTCGTTGGCGAGCGCGTATTCGAGGCACTCGGAGCGGACCTCACAGGCGAGGCAGACCTTCTTGGCCTCGCGGGTGGAGCCGCCCTTCTCGGGAAAGAAGGACTCGGGGTCGGTCTGGGCGCACAGCGCGCGCTCCTGCCAGCCGAGTTCCTCGTCCGCGTCGTCGACCAGCAGTTGCTGCACCAGCTCGGTCATGTGCGCCCCTCGTCTGTCTTTCGCGTCCCCGTGATGCTGCCGTTACCGATTTCGGCTGAACGACACGAGTGAAATTACAAGTGTGCCGATCCGGGCCAGTCAAGCCGAGATCTGCTATTGGGCCCCTTATTCACTCTGCGGAACCAAGGCTATGCGGAAAGTGTTCAAATCGGCATAAACCCTGACGGCCGAAGGTGCCCAGGCCGGACCCCCGCCCCCTTCAGAGGGGAGGACGCCCAGGAGTTCGATCTCGTTCCGACGCGAACAACGAAGCGAACCGGATCACATTCGAATCACGGGCCCGCGGCGAGGATTGTGCGCCCGGTTGTGCGCCATGTGTCCGGGGCGGCTCCTGAACAAACCTTTCGCCTCACAGATGAACCGGATGTGGTGAAACATCTCCCACATGGCGGGCCCGAAGTTGACAGTCGAGGTGTGAACCGATGTGCTTGTGGGCATGCTCGCGAACTTGGCGCTCACCTCGACCCGCACTGCCGGGTCCCACGGTGCTGTCCGCGCTCGCTGTAGCTGTTGTTGCTGTTCCAGCTGTTGAGCCGTACCGCGCTCCAGCCGACGCTCCGTAGCGGAGCGACCCCCCGCCCGCACCCGGGCGACACCCCCCGTCCGTGACCCGGGCGGAAATGGTCCGCGACACCCCAGCACTCTCCCGCCGAGGAACCACCGCACCCCATGAACAGCGACAGCGACCTCCAGATCGCCGGCGACATCCTCGAAGTACCGCACCTGCTCCAGCCGCCGCCCGAGCACCCGTCCACCGTGGCCGAGTTCGCCGGCCTGGCGCGCTCCATCGCCGCCGACCGCTCCCAGTGGGAGCACCTCGTCCGGTACGACGCCACCTCGCGCTGGTACCACCGGCTGAGCACCGGGCCCGGCTACGAGGTGTGGCTGCTCTCCTGGGTGCCCGGACAGGGCAGCGGGCTGCACGACCACGGGGGCTCCTCCGGCGTACTGACCGTCCTGGACGGCACGCTGACCGAACGCACGGAACGCGGCACGCGCGCGTTGGGCACCCGTTCGCAGCGGGTGTTCGCGCCCGGTTACGTCCACGAGGTCGTCAACGACTCCCTCGAACCGGCGGTGAGCCTGCACGTGTACTACCCGGGCCTGACCGAGATGCCGATGCACGCCGCCCGGTGCGCGGTCGCCGAACTCTCGGGACCTCCTGCAGCCGAGTCTCGTACGGCTGAGGTCTCGTAACCGCCTGCCGTGTTGTCGTACCCGCCTGCAAGACTGATTCCCATGCGCATTGTGGTTCTGGCAGGCGGTATCGGTGGTGCCCGGTTCCTGCGTGGTCTCAAGCAGACCGCGCCGGACGCCGACATCACGGTCATCGGCAACACGGGGGACGACATCCACCTTTTCGGGCTGAAGGTCTGCCCGGACCTCGACACGGTGATGTACACCCTCGGCGGCGGCATCAACGAGGAGCAGGGCTGGGGTCGGGACAATGAGACCTTCCACCTGAAGGAGGAGCTCGGGGCGTACGGGGTCGAGCCCGAGTGGTTCGGGCTCGGCGACCGGGACTTCGCGACGCACATCGTGCGGACGCAGATGCTCGGGGCGGGCTTCCCGCTCAGCGCCGTCACCGAGGCGCTGTGTGACCGGTGGAAGCCGGGCGTCCGCCTCATCCCGATGTCCGACGACCGTATCGAAACCCATGTCGCCGTCGACATCGACGGTGAGCGCAAGGCCATTCACTTCCAGGAGTACTGGGTGCGGCTGCGGGCCTCCGTGCCGGCCGAGGCCATCGTGCCGGTCGGCGCCGAGCAGGCCAAGCCGGCGCCCGGGGTGCTCGAAGCCATCGCCGAGGCGGACGTCATCCTCTTCCCGCCGTCCAACCCCGTCGTCTCCGTCGGCACGATCCTCGCTGTGCCGGGCATCCGGGAGGCGATCGCCGATGCGGGCGTTCCCGTGGTCGGCCTCTCCCCCATCGTCGGTGACGCGCCCGTACGCGGCATGGCCGACAAGGTGCTGGCGGCGGTGGGCGTCGAGTCCACGGCCGCCGCGGTCGCCGAGCACTACGGCTCGGGGCTCCTGGACGGCTGGCTCGTCGACACGGTGGACGCCTCCGCCGTGGAGCGGGTGGAAAGTGCCGGGATCCGCTGCCGGGCCGTGCCGCTGATGATGTCCGACCTCGACGCGACGGCGCAGATGGCGCGTGAGGCGCTGACGCTGGCGGAGGAGGTGCGGGCGTCTTGAGCACGGGGCTCCCTCCGGAGGAGGAGTTCAGGGACGGCCAGGGTTCGGCGGGGCCCGCCGGGGTGGGTGCGGGGCTTGGTGCGGAGCCTGGTGCGGCGGCGGCCACGGGGGTGGGTGCGGGGCTTGGCACGGCACAAGCCACCAACGTGAACGCGGAGCCCGGCACCGCACAAGCCACCAACGTGAACGCGGAGCCCGGCACCGCGGGGGCCGGGCGGCGCGGCGCGGTGGGGTTCGGGGTTTCTCCCGGCTATCGGGTCTGGGCGTTGAGCGGGCTTCCCGAGGTTCGCGAGGGCGATGACCTTGCCAAGGTCATCGCCTCGGCCGAGCCGGGGCTCGTCGACGGTGATGTGCTCCTCGTCACCTCCAAGATCGTGTCCAAGGCGGAGGGACGGATCGTCGAGGCCGCCGACCGTGAGGCCGCCATCGACGCGGAGACCGTACGAGTCGTGGCGCGTCGCGGAGCGCTGCGGATCGTCGAGAACCGGCAGGGGCTGGTGATGGCCGCCGCCGGGGTCGATGCCTCCAACACCCCTGCCGGAACCGTGCTGTTGCTCCCCACGGACCCCGACGCCTCCGCACGCACGATTCGGGACGGACTGCGGGACGCCCTCGGCGTGGACCTCGGTGTCGTGATCACCGACACCTTCGGGCGGCCCTGGCGCACCGGGCTCACCGATGTCGCCATCGGGGCCGCGGGCGTACGGGTCCTCGACGATCTGCGCGGCGGCACGGACGCGCACGGCAATCCGCTGAGCGCGACCGTCGTCGCCACCGCAGACGAACTGGCCGCCGCCGGTGACCTGGTCAAGGGCAAGTCCGCCGGGCTGCCCGTCGCCGTGGTGCGCGGGCTGCCGCACGTGGTGTCGGAGGACGACGGGGAGGGAGCGCGGGCGATGGTACGGGGCGGGCGCGACGACATGTTCCGGCTCGGCACCTCGGAGGCCGTACGGGAGGCGGTGACCCAGCGGCGTACCGTACGGGCCTTCACCGACGAGCCCGTCGACCCCGGTGCCGTACGACGGGCCGTGGCCGCGGCCGTCACGGCGCCCGCGCCGCATCACACCACTCCCTGGCGATTCGTCCTCCTGGAGTCCGAGGAGTCCCGGACGCGGCTGCTCGACGCCATGCGGGACGCGTGGATCGCGGACCTGCGGGGCGACCGAAAGGCCGAGGAGTCCATCGCCAAGCGGGTGCGCCGCGGGGATGTGCTGCGCAACGCGCCGTACCTCGTCGTGCCGTGTCTGGTGATGGACGGGGCTCATACGTACGGCGACGTACGGCGGGACGGTGCCGAGCGCGAGATGTTCGTGGTCGCCGCCGGAGCGGGCGTGCAGAACTTCCTCGTCGCGCTCGCCGGGGAGCGGCTCGGCTCCGCCTGGGTGTCGTCGACGATGTTCTGCCGGGATGTCGTACGAGAGGTGCTGGGGCTGCCGGAGGGGTGGGACCCGATGGGGGCGGTGGCCGTGGGGCACGCGGCGGAGGTGCCCAGGGCGCGGCCCGAGCGGGATGCCGGGGAGTTCATCGAGGTGCGGTGACCCGTGCGTTCGGGGCGGGCGGAGCGCCTACTCTCGTACGGCATCCAGAGCATCCCGAGTTTCCCGAGCATCTCCAGGACCCCCTAAGACCTCATAGGACCTCATTCGTGGCCGGACGCTTCGCTCCTCGGCCGACGCGTACGACTGTGCGCGGCGGGCATGTCGTGGTGCCCGGTAGCGTGCCGCGGCCCGCTACCGCACCCGGGCGCACGCGTACCTGGACGCCGCCCTGGCCTCTCGACCTCGGGCTCGTGCTCGGCCCGCTGCGGCGCGGGCCGGGCGATCCCACCTTCCGTACGACGCCGGACGGGTCCGTGTGGCGGGCCTGCCGGACGCCCGCCGGGCCCGGGACGCTGCGGGTCGCGCTGCGCGGCGGGGTGGTTCACGGCGAGGCGTGGGGAGCGGGGGGCGAGTGGTTGCTCGACCGGCTCCCGGAGTTGCTCGGGGCGCTGGACGATCCGGAGGCCTTCGAACCGCGGCACCGGCTGGTCGCGGTCACCCGGCATCGGCGGCCGGGGCTGCGGCTGACCCGTACCGGCCTGGTGCTGGAGTCGCTGATTCCGTCCGTGCTGGAGCAGAAGGTCACCACGGACGAGGCGTACCGGGCCTGGCGGTTGCTCGTACGGAAGTACGGGGAGCCGGCGCCGGGGCCCGCGCCGGAGCGGATGTACGTCATGCCGGCGGCGCGGACCTGGGCGTTGATTCCCTCCTGGGAGTGGCATCGGGCCGGGGTCGACAACAAGCGGGCTTCTACGATTCTTCGGGCCGTACGGGTTGCTGCGCGGCTTGAGGAGGCGGTGCTGTTCGACCCCGTGCGGGCGCAGGCTCGGCTGGAGTTGGTGTCCGGGGTGGGGCCGTGGACGTCTGCGGAGGTTGTGCAGCGCAGTCATGGGGCGGCGGATTCCGTCACCGTCGGGGATCTTCATCTGCCCGGCATCGTGGGGTACGCCCTGGCCGGGGATCGTGACGCGGACGACTCCGTGATGCTGGCGTTGCTGGCGCCCTATGCGGGGCAGCGGCATCGGGCGGCTCGGCTGATTCTGTTGTCCGGGCGGGCGCCGGCTCGGCGTGTGCCGAAGATGCCTCGGGGGGATATCGGGCGGCTTTGAGCGGGGCGCGGGGCGGGCCGAGTGCTTTTCGCCCCCTCCGCCCCCGCCCGTCCCTTGTTCCTGGGGGCTGCCGCCCCCAGACCCCCGCATCGGCCTGAACGGCCTCGTCCTCAAACGCCGGACGGGCTGAAAATCTCGGCCGCCGGTGCTACTGGTCCGACGAGAAGCGGATCGAGCCTCCCGGGATCCTGGCGTCGCACCAGATCCGTACGCCCTCTCGCAGTTCGTTGTCCGGGCCGATGACCGCTCCGTCACCGATCACCGCGCCCTCCAGGATCGAACGTTCGCCGATGCGGGCGCGGGCGCCGATGAAGGAGTCGGTGATGACGGCGCCGGGTTCCACGACGGCGTCGGAGAGGATCGTGCTGCCCGTGATGCGGGCGCCCTCGCCGATGTGCGCGCCCTCGCCGATGACCGTGCCGCCGGTCAGCTTGGCGTCCGGGGCGACGATGGCGGTGGGGAGGACGAGGCGGTCGCCGCAGCGGCCCGGGACTGCCGGGGAGGGGGCGCGGCCGAGGACCAGGTCCGCCGAGCCCCGTACAAAGGCCTGCGGGGTGCCCAGATCGAGCCAGTAGGTGGAGTCGACCATGCCCTGGAGATGGGCTCCGGTGGCAAGGAGCTCCGGGAAGGTCTCGCGCTCCACCGAGACCGGGCGGCCCTCGGGGATCGTGTCGATGACCGAGCGGCGGAAGACGTACGCCCCCGCGTTGATCTGGTCGGTGACGATCTCCTCGGGGGTCTGGGGTTTCTCCAGGAAGGCGGTCACGCGGCCGGTGGCGTCCGTGGGGACCAGGCCGAACGCGCGCGGGTCCTCGACACGGGTGAGGTGGAGGGAGACGTCCGCACCCGTCGTCTCGTGGGTGCGGACCAGGGCCGGGATGTCCAGCCCGGTCAGGATGTCGCCGTTGAAGATCAGGACCGGTTCGTCGGGGCCCGAGCGCAGGCGGGAGGCCACGTTGCGGATGGCGCCGCCGGTGCCCAGGGGCTCCTCCTCGGTGACGTACTCGAGGTGGAGGCCGAGCGAGGAGCCGTCGCCGAAGTAGGGCTCGAAGACCTCGGCCAGGTAGGAGGTCGCCAGGACGACGTGTTCGACGCCCGCCGCCCTCGCCCGCGCCAGCTGGTGGGTGAGGAAGGGGACCCCGGCCGCCGGAACCATCGGCTTGGGGGTGTGCACCGTGAGCGGGCGCAGTCTGGTGCCTCTGCCGCCGACCAGGAGGATCGCTTCTGTCACCTGTCGTCTCTGCTTCCTGCCGGGACCGGCCGAAGTGTGTTTCGGCCGGCCAGTGTATGCAGACCGTTCGATGGCGCTTTCGACGGCCGGCGGTGCGGTCCTCCCGTGCTGCCGGCCGTTCTACCTGCCCTGATACTTGGCCGCCGCCTTACGGGCCGTGCCGAGTTTGCTGTACAGCTGCCAGCCCGGACACTCCGTGCTGAACCCGTCCCGATGGCCGGAGATCACGTTCAGTCGTACGTTCTTTCCTTTTTTGTAGAGATTGCCACCGCCGGACTTCAGATATGTCTTTCCGCGCGGATTGACCCCGAAGAGGCCGAGCTTCCATGCCGTGAGCTTCGCGATGGCGGTGACGGCGGATGCGGACGGCTTGCTCTTGCCGAAGCTGCCGAGGACGGCGATCCCCATGCTGTCGGTGTTGAAACCGAGAGTGTGTGCGCCCGTGACGGCCTTCGCCACGCCCCCGGCGCGGCCTTCGTAGATGTTTCCGCACTTGTCGACGAGGAAGTTGTAGCCGATGTCCCGCCAGCCGCTGCTCACTACGTGGTAGCGGTAGATACTGCGGATGACCGAAGGGACCTGCGAGCAGCTGTAGTTGTTGCCCGAGGCGGTGTGGTGCACGAAGGCGGCCTTGACCTTCTTCGAGTAGACGAAACCGCGCTCGCGCAGCTTCTCGTTCGCGCCCCAGCCCTTGCGCGTGATGATGCGCGGACGCGGGCCGATGTACGGCTTCACGCGCTGCTCACCGGGGCGCTCGGCGAGGAATTCGCGCTCCGTCTCCTGCTGGGAGAGCGCGGGGAGCACGTTCGGGGCGAGCTCGGGGATCTCGGTGGCGCTCGTGGGGTCGAGGCGGCCGGGGTCGACAGCGGCGTACCCGGCGTACGCGGCGGAGAGCGCGCCGGCCCGTGGGGCGCGCACCTGTGCGCCGGAGCGCGTAAGCCCCGGTTGTGCGCCGGTGTGGGGGGCGTCCGGCTGCGCGCCCGGGGATGCGGCGTCGGCGCCGGGCGCGACAAGTTCGAGACGCAGCCCCCTGGGGAGCGGCGAATCGCCCGCTGTCGTCGCGCGCTCGTCCACCTCCGCCTGGACGCGCACCTCGACGCCGTCCGAGTCGCCCACCCACAGCGGCGCCGTGGACCCGCGCACCCGGCCCGAATCACCTTCGGCGGTGTCCGGGTCGGCCGCGTGTTCGTGGTTGTGCGTCTCGACGTCCTGCCAGCCCGACCAGTTGCCGGTGGCGGCGGCCCGGGTACGGACCTCGACTCGGCCGTGCAGTTCGCTGTCCGGGTTGTCCCAGACGATGCCGACGAGCGAGAAGGGCCGTACGTCGCGTCGGGTGAGCCCTTGTTCGGGGGCGGCGGAGCCGAGGGCGCGCTCGCCGGTGAGCGGGACGAGCGGCAGCGACTGGGTACTGCCGGGGGCAGCGAGTTCGGACGTCACCGCCGATGGGCCGGCCTGCGCCGGAGCGGACAGGGCCAGCGGCAGGGCGAGAGCGGCCGCACAGGTGACGCTGACCGAGGAAGCAAGGAATCCATGCATGCCCCTGATCCTGGACATAGTCATACATATCTGTCTATCCGGGAATTGACGGACCGTCGGGCGTCACTCGTCCGAACCGGTGGCCCGGCAGGCCGGACCCGCACCCGCCCCACACCCTCACCCGCGTACCCTTGCCCACGTGAACGCCACCGACCGCACCCCCGCCGACCTGCTGCGATCCGCGCTCGCCACGGATCCCGCGCGCCCCCTGGTGACCTTCTACGACGACGCCACGGGCGAACGGATCGAATTGTCCGTGGCCACCTTCGCCAATTGGGTGGCCAAGACCGCCAACCTGCTCCAGAACGAGCTGTCCGCCGAGCCCGGTGACCGGGTCGCGCTGCTGCTGCCCGCGCACTGGCAGACGGCGGTCTGGCTGCTGGCGTGCTCCTCGGCGGGTGTCGTCGCCGATGTCGGGGGCGACCCGGCTGCGGCGGACCACGTCGTCGCCGGACCCGGCGAGTTCGAGGCCGGCCTCGCCTGCTCCGGCGACCGGATCGCACTGTCGCTCGCACCGCTGGGCCGGCGCTTCCCGACGCCACCCGCCGGGTACGCCGACTACGCCGTCGAGGTGCCGACGCAGGGGGACCGTTTCCAGCCGTACGCGCCCGTGGACCCGGAGCTGCCGGCGCTGATTGTCGCCGGGGCGGAGTACACGAGTGCGGAGCTCGTCGAGCGGGCGCGTGCGGATGCGGCGGTGCTCGGGCTGACAGGTCCCGGGTCCCGGATCCTGTCCGCGCTGCCGTACGACACCTGGGAGGGGCTCAGCGCCGGGTTGTACGCGGCGCTCGCGACCGGCGGGTCCGTGGTGCTGTGCCGTCATCTGGAGCAGTTGGGCGAGGATGCGCTGGCCAAGCGGATCGAGAGCGAGAGGGTTTCGGCGACGGCTCGGTGACGCCGTCAGTGGCCTGCGGGCCGCCTGTGGCCGGCCGCCCGGTTCCCCGCCCCCGGGGTCATCCGTTCGGCCCATCAGCGCCCCGCCCCCACCCCCGCCCCACGCCATGGTCGTAGGAGCAGGACACGCTCGCACGCCATGAGGGGTGGACCCAGACGTGACCGACACCGCAGGCACGCCCTCCGGGGCGCCTGAGCAGACGGCCACTCCCGGCGCCCTGGGTCCCGGACTCGGCTCCACCCCCACCGGCGCCGGTGTCATACGTCGCCGCAGGCGCTGGCTGCGTCATACCGCGATCGGAGTCGCGGTCGTGCTGCTCGGGGCCGCGGGGACGGGCTGGGCGGCGTACGAGAAGCTGAACGGGAACATCACGGCGGACAACGACGCCGCGACCGAGCTCGCCCGGTACGAGAAGGAACGGCCCACCGCTCTGGTGCGCGGCGCGCAGAACATCCTGTTGATCGGGTCGGACTCGCGGGCCGGGGACGGCAACGCGCAGTACGGGCGGGACTCCGGCACGGAGCGGTCCGACACCACGATCCTGCTGCACCTCGCCGCGGACCGGCGCAGCGCGACCGCCGTCTCCCTCCCCCGCGACCTGATGGTGGACGTGCCCGGTTGCCGCCGCCCGGACGGCACCCGTACCGAGCCGATGTTCGTGATGTTCAACTACGCCTTCCAGGCGGGTGGTTCGGCCTGCACGATCCGTACCGTCGAGAAGCTCACCAACATCCGCGTCGATCACCACATGGTCGTCGACTTCAACGGTTTCAAGGAGATGGTCGACGCGGTCGACGGTGTCCGGGTGTGCCTGAAGGAGCCGATCGACGACAAGGAAGCCATGCTGAAGCTGCCCGCGGGCAAGGTGACGCTCAACGGCGAACAGGCCCTCGGCTACGTCCGCGCCCGCAAGAGCATCGGCAACGGCAGCGACACCGATCGGATGGACCGCCAGCAGCGCTTCCTCGGCGCCCTCGTCAACAAGGTGCGCAGCAACGACGTCCTGCTCAACCCCACGAAGCTCTACCCCGTGCTCGACGCGGCCACCTCCTCGCTCACCACGGACCCGGCGCTGGCAAGCCTGCGCGGGCTGTACGACCTCGTGCGCGGGATGCGCGACATCCCCACGGAACGGGTGCAGTTCCTGACGGTGCCCCGGACGTCGTACGTCTACAACGCCAATCGCGACCAGCTCGTGAAGCCCGAGGCGGAGAAGCTCTTCACGCGGCTGCGGGCGGACGCGCCGGTGGCGGTCGCGAAGGATCTTCCGGAGGTTTCAGCCGATTCCGCCACAAAAAGCTCGCACAAGAGCGGGCGTGAGAGCGGCGGCGAGGGCGACGGCGAGAGCTATGACGCGGACGCCTTCGATTACTCGTACGAGGACGGAAAACCAGGCGGAAAGGGACCCGGCGGAGCCCCGCGGACTCCCGACCCGGCGCCGACTTTCCGGGGGAACACGGCGGCCGAGGACGCGTGCGGGTAAAGCCCACGTCAAGGCGGGGAACAGCTGAGCTTAGAACTCTCTGAGAAATAGGGCGGATTGCCCAGTTGTAGGCAGGTGGAATTTCTCACTGTCGTCGCTTGACGCTGAACTGGGCGGATAGTGTGAGCGATCCGGTGCACCCGGCCTCCAGGTCTGTCCTGCGGTCGCGCACTGCTGGACCGAGTGACCGAGCGCCTTTATGTAGGGGGAAATAAGGCGCCGCGTGGCCCCGACGGAGGACTCAAGAACCGTGGACGCGCAAGGCCGTGGGCGGGCGGACGATATCGACCCCGCAGACCAGTGGGTACTCAACCCGAACACCGGCGACTACGAACTGCGACTGCGGCCTTCCGCACCGCAATCACCAGTCCCCGGTCCTCGCAGATCCGCCCGTGACACGGGAGCCGTCCCGACGGGCAACCGCAGCGCGCCCGTCCGGGAGCCCGGTGATGCTCCGGGCGGCGTTCCCGACACCGATGTGCCGGGGCCGCGCAGGCGCCGCGGTGCGCCCGCCGAACCGCCTCCTGGGCGACGGCGGGGCCGTACCAAGCCGAAGAAGTCGAAGGCGAAGAAGATACTGCTGTGGACCGGCGGCACGATGGCCTTCGTGCTCGTCGCCGTCTCTGCCGCCGGGTACTTCTACATCAAGCACCTCGAGGGCAACGTCCAGACGACGGACGTCGGCACCGCGGCGTCCAGCAGTTTCAGCAAGGACGAGGCCTTCAACATCCTCATCATCGGTACGGACAAGCGAACCGGTGAGGGCAACGAGGACTACGGCGACTCCGGCAGCGTCGGGCACGCCGACACCACCATCCTGCTGCACGTCTCCAAGGACCGTACGAACGCGACCGCGTTGAGCATTCCGCGCGACCTGATCGTCGATATTCCGGACTGCGAGACGATCCAGCCGGACGGCTCCAAGAAGATCATCCCGGGCACGACCGGCGTCCGCTTCAACACCAGCCTCGGTCAGGACGGCCGGGACGCGGGCTGCACCATGCGTACCGTCAAGGAAGTCACCGGCATCACGCCCAACCACTTCATGATGGCCGACTTCAACGCGGTCAAGACGCTGACCACCGCGGTGGACGGCGTCGAGGTCTGCCTCGCCGAGGACGTCGACGACCCCGACTCGCATCTCAAGCTCTCGGCGGGCACGCACACGATCGAGGGTGAGACGGCGCTCGCCTTCCTGCGCACCCGGCACGCCTTCGGCAACTCGGGCGACCTCGACCGCATCAAGGTCCAGCAGCAGTTCCTGGCCTCGCTGATGCGCAAGATGGCCTCCAGCGACACCCTCACCAACCCGACCAAGCTGCTGAGCCTGGCCGAGGCGGCCACCAAGGCGCTGACCGTGGACACCGGTATCGGCAAGGTCAGCACGCTCAAGGACGTGGCCCTGGAGCTGAAGAAGGTGCCGACGAAGAACATCACCTTCCTCACGACGCCGGTCATCGACAACCCCGCCGAGGAAACCCCCGTAACGGTCGTCGTCCATCCGTCCGATGCCCAGCCGGTCTTCGACATGATCAAGGACGACGTGTCGTTCACCGAGGTGGAGGCGCAGAAGAAGGAGGAGGCGGCCTCGGTCGCCGCCCGGCTCGAAGGCACCCAGTCCGCGGCCGCCGACGTCCGGGTCAACATCTACAACGGCGGCGCCCCCGCCGGCTCCGCACAGGAAACACTTAACTGGCTGCAGAATGATGAGGGCGTGCTCAAGTCCAGCCAGCTCGGCAACGCCGAGGCGACGCTCAGCAAGACGACCCTCGAGTACGCGCCCGACCAGGCCGATCAGGCACGCAAGCTGGCCGATCTCATGGGGTTGTCCGGCTCGGCGATGAAGCCTGGAAAGAGCGAGACGAACGACCAGGGTCTGCCCGCGATCGTGCTGACCCTGGGCAAGGACTTCAAGGGCGCGGGGGTGTCCATGACCGCTCCGACAACGGCGCCGGACACGGTCGAGAAGTCCACCGCGGACAAAACAGTGTGCGCCAGCTGATGACCTAACGGGTCCGTCAGGCGTCCAACAGGACGAGAGCGCGTCCGACTTGGGCGCGAGAAACGTTCAACTGGGCGCGGGACGGTCCCGTTTGTCAGGCGCAGGGTGGGGAGGGGCAGGGAGATGGCGCGAAGTGGTGTGCGCGGAGAGGGAACACGCTCAAACGGCCGGGGGGCCGGTGAGCACGGCTGGGACGACAGCCTGTACGACGGGAGCGGGGAGCCCGCTCAGGGGGCGGACGGCGACTCCGGTGAGCGCGCCGACAGTGCTCCGGCTTCGGGAACCGACGGTCGGACGGCCGAGGACACGATGGCCCTCACGCCACAGGGAACCGACGGTCGGACGGCCGAGGACACAATGGCCCTCACACCGCAGGGGATCGGCCGGAGCGGCGGCGGGCGCGGGGGCGCGGCACGCCCGCGCCGCAGACGCCGGATACTTCGCTGGTCGGCGATGGTCCTGGCGGTCCTGATACTTGGCACCGCGGGTGCCGGTTATCTCTACTACCAGCACCTGAACGACAACATCAAGAAGGACGACCTGAACATCGGCGACGCGAAGGACCGCGCCGCCGAGTCCGCGGCGAACGCGGCCGGCCAGACGCCGCTGAACATCCTGCTGATCGGCTCGGACGCCCGGGACACCGAGGAGAACCAGGAACTCGGCGGCGCGAAGGAGACGTTCGGCGGCACCCCGCTCGCGGACGTCCAGATGCTGTTGCACCTCTCCGCCGACCGCACCAACATGTCGGTGGTCAGCATGCCGCGGGACACGCTGGTGGACATCCCCAAGTGCACCGACCCGGACAACGGCAAGGCGTACGCGGCGAGCACCGTTCCCACCATGACCAACCAGACGCTCGGCCGCGGCGGCCCGGGCTGCACGGTGGCCACCTGGGAGAAGCTGACCGACATCCACATCGACCACTTCATGCAGATCGACTTCTCGGGTGTGGTCTCGATGGCGGACGCGATCGGCGGCGTCCCGGTCTGCGTGGACGCCAACATCTACTCCAAGGACAGCCAGGGCCACGGCTCCGGGCTGAAGCTGGAGGAGGGCACCACGTACGTCAAGGGCGAGCAGGCCCTGGAGTGGCTGCGCACCCGTTACGGCTTCGAGGACGGCAGCGACCTGGCGCGCGCCAAGGCCCAGCACCAGTACATGAACTCGATGGTGCGCGAGCTGCGGGACAACGCCACGGTCTCCAACCCGACGAAGCTACGCAGTCTCGCCGAGACGGCCACCAAGGCGCTGACCGTCGACAAGGGCCTCGGCACCGTGAAGGAGCTCTACGACCTCAGCAACGAGCTGCGGAAGGTCGAGCCGAAGCGGATCACGATGACCACCATGCCGAATCGATACGTCGGCGCGCGCGTGGAGCCCACGGACGACGCGGACAAGCTGTTCCGCCTGGTCCGCGAGGACATCGCGCTCGACGGCCAGGACAAGGAGAAGACGGCCGTCGAGGAGACTTCCTCGGATCCGGCCGCCGCGGACGACAAGATCGGCGTGGCCGTGCTGAACGGCACGCGGACATCCACGCAGTCGCCGGTCAGCGGGCGCGCGAGTGAGGTGAGCGAACTGCTGGTCGGCAAGGGCTTCACCCAGGCATCGGCGGAGCAGACGGAAGCGACCGCCGAGGACAAGACGCTGATCCGCTATCCGAGCGCCGACCTGGAGGGTGACGCCCAGCGGGTCGCCAAGTCGCTGGGGATTCCGATGAGTTCGGTGGAGAAGTCGACGAGCGTCTCGGGCGTCACGCTCGTGGTCGGCGCCGACTGGCGCGAGGGCACGACGTACAAGGCCGAGGCGGAGGACAACACGACTCCGGACACGGCGGAGGCCCTCAACGGCGCCGACGACAAGGCCTGCATGCATGTGAACCCGAACTACACCTGGTAGAGCACGAGTTGGGCCCCTCTCGTCGAGACCTGCCGAGAGGGGCCCAACTCGTACACCCATGGCCTCAGTTGGAGCTGAGCACCGCCGGACGCCGGGACGCGATGACCTTCTTCGCCAGCGACTTCGGGCTGGTGAGGAAACCCCAGCCCCACGACATGTGCATCGTCGCGAGGGCGAGCGGGATCTGGAGCCGCGCCTTCAGCGGCAGCCCCTTGCCCGTGAGCAGCGAGCCGAGCGCGATGGCCGCGAGGTAGCCGCCGGGGATCACGAACCCCCAGGGCGTCAGCGCCGCGCCCACCACGACACCCGCCACGATCGCGCACACCGCGGTCGGCGGGGCGAGGTAGCGCAGGTTGATGGAGCCCTCGTGGAAGCGGGCGACGACATGGCGCCAGCGCCCGTAGTCCTTGTACTGCTTGGCGAGGGCGCGCATGGAGGGCCTCGGGCGGTACGACACCCGCAGCTCGGGCGAGAACCAGATGAGGCCGCCCGCCTCCCTGATCCGGAAGTTCAGCTCCCAGTCCTGGGCGCGGATGAACTCCTCGTTGTAGCCGCCCTGTTGCTCCAGCGCCTCGCGCCGGAAGACACCGAGGTACACGGTCTCGGCGGGCCCGGCCTCACCACCCGTGTGGAAGACCGCGTTGCCCACCCCGATCTTCGAGGTCATCGCGGCGGCGACCGCGTGCTCCCAGTCGTTCTCACCCTCGGCGTGCATGATCCCGCCGACGTTCTGCGCACCGGTCTCCGCCAGCAGGCGTACGGCCGTCGCGATGTAGTTGGGCGAGAGCATCCCGTGCCCGTCGACGCGTACGACGATGGGGTGGCTGGACGCCTTGATCGCGGCGTTCAGCGCGGCGGGGGTGCGACCGGCCGGGTTCGGCACGGTGTGCACGCGTGGATCCTCACGGACGAGCTCGGCGGCGATCTCCTCCGTACGGTCCGAGGACGGACCGATGGCGAGCACCACCTCCATCTCGCCGTCGTACTCCTGCGCCAGGATCGCTTGGACGGACCCGCGCAGATGCCGCTCCTCGTCGAGGACGGGCATGATCACAGAAACGGCGGGAGACCGCACGTCAGACTTCTCGCTCATCGGACGTCACGTTACCGCGAATGGGGGACACGGTCGCGCGCCGCCCTCCCTCCGAGCCGGGCCACAGATCGTATGGGCCTACGGTGCTCACGGATCCCACGGCCGGCCCTCGCGGAGGTGTTCCCCCCTTGCCCACGCCGCCCCGCTCTCCCGCACGCCCGCCAAGCCGTCGCCCGCAGCGTCCCCCCGTACCGCGCAAGAAGCCGCGTTGGGCCATGCGGGCGGTGACCACGCTCTCGGTGGTCGTGCTCGCCGCGGCGGGTATCGGGCACGCGGTGGTCACCGGGCTGGACGCGGACATCGCCCGGGTCGACCCCTTCAAGGACATGAAGAACCGTCCCGAGGCGGGCCACGGCATGAACGTGCTGCTGGTCGGCACCGACGGCCGGGACGACATCACGGAGGCGGAGCGGCGCAAGTACCGCCTGGGCGGCGCGCCTTGTCACTGCACCGACACCATCATGATCGTGCACATCTCGGAGGACCGGGAGCGGGCCAGTGTCGTGAGCCTGCCGCGCGACTCGTACGCCGAGGCGCCCGCGCACACCGACCAGACCACCGGCAAGAAGCACGGCGCGCACCCCATCAAGATCAACGCGGCGTACGCCGAGGGCGGTCCGCAGCTGACCGTACGCACGGTCGAGAGCATGACCCACGTGAAGATCGACCACTATCTGGAGGTCGACTTCACCAGTTTCATGAAGACGGTGGACGAGCTCGGCGGCGTGGAGATCTGCACCGTGAAGCCGCTGAAGGACTCCTACACCGGACTCGACCTCCCCGCGGGCTCGCACCGGCTGACCGGCGGGCAGGCGCTCCAGTACGTCCGCTCCCGGCATGTCGACGGGGCCTCCGACCTCGGCCGAATGGAGCGCCAGCAGCGGTTCCTTGCGGCGCTGATCTCGCGGGCCACCTCCTCCGGGGTCCTGCTGAACCCGATGAAGTTCCGCAACGTCACCCGGGCCGTGCTCGGCTCCGTCCGCGCGGACAAGGGGTTCGGCACCGACGAACTGCTCGATCTCGGGCGGGCGATGCGGGACTTCTCGCCCTCCTCCTCCGAGTTCACGACCGTGCCGATCGGGCAGATGGGATACGTCGTCAAGGACGTCGGCTCGACCCTGAAGTGGGACCCCGCCAAGTCGACGAAGCTCTTCCAGGCCCTGCGCGACGACAAGCCGCTCGCGGTGCACAAGCCGCGCAGCAACGCCCTGCGCGTCGACGTGGCGCCGCAGCAGATCCGTGTCCAGGTCGAGAACGGGACGGCCACGGCGGGCCTCGGCAAGCGCGTCGACAGCGCACTCGCCGCCACCGGCTTCCGCACGACCCACCAGCCCGTCAGCGCGAAGGACCGCACCCTGAAGCGCACCGTCGTCTGGTACGACCCCCGCTGGGACCGCTCGGCGAAATCCCTCGCCGCCGCCCTGCCCGGCAGTGAAATGCGCGCGGTCAAGGGGCGGGGGCCGCTGCTGAAGGTGACCGCGGGGGCGGACTTCAAGGAGGTACGGAAGGTGCGGGCCGACGATCCGCATCAAGGGGAGTTCGGGGTGACCACGGGCGATGAGGTGATCTGTCCGTAGTCCGTCGCCGACGAGGGTT
Source organism: Streptomyces sp. NPDC058470 (assembly GCF_042721055.1). Taxonomy (NCBI): domain Bacteria; kingdom Bacillati; phylum Actinomycetota; class Actinomycetes; order Kitasatosporales; family Streptomycetaceae; genus Streptomyces; species Streptomyces sp. NPDC058470. The sequence continues at coordinate 79,743 of NZ_JBHXMF010000027.1, read as the reverse complement.
ACTCGTCCAGGCCCTCCGCCGCGCGCTTCTCGCGCAGCTCCATGATCGCGCGGCGCCGGGCGAGCCGGTGGGTGCGGCGGATCTGGGCCTCCTGGTAGCGGCGTTCGTCGCGCTCGGTCTCCGGGAGCACCGGCGGTACCCGGCGCGGCTTGCCGTCGGCGTCTACGGCGGCGAAGACGAGGTAGGCCGTGCCGACCTGCTGGGCCGGGGTGGACTCGTTCCAGCGCTCGGCCAGGACGCGGACGCCGACCTCCATGGACGTACGGCCGGTCCAGTTCACCTGGGCCTTCACGTGGACCAGGTCGCCCACGCGGACCGGTTCCAGGAAGGCCATCTCGTCCATGGAGGCGGTGACGGCGGGTCCGCCGGAGTGCCGTCCGGCCACCGCGCCCGCCGCGTCGTCCACCAGTTTCATGATCACGCCACCGTGCACCGTGCCCAGAAGGTTGGTGTCGTTGTGGCCCATGATGTGGCTGAGGGTGGTCCGGGACGCGGCGGTCGGCTTACCCGGAATATCGGATTCCGGGGTGGTGGCCTGGTCTGTCATGGCGTCCACCTTATGCCGGGGGCGCACAAAGTCCGCTTTGCATCAGATCTGCAACAGGCCTGGCATGAATCTGCTCACTCTCTTGTATGGCGCCTAGTGCGGCACTGCACACTGGTCCGCATGAACGATTGGCCCGACGAGAACCGCAACGACCGTTACGGACGCGGCAGCGCCGGCTCGCAGCCCGAGAGCGCGCGCGTCATGCGGCAGGTCCGCCGTGGCCAGCCGGGCCCCGGTCAGTCCGCGCCCCCGTACGGCGGGGTCCCCCAGCAGCCGACGTACGTCGACGGGCAGGGGTACGGCGACCAGTACGACAACAGCGGCTACAACTCGGGCCATGTCTACGGGACGCCGAACGGCGGCGGTCCGCAGGGCCCCGGCGGGCCGGGCGGCGGACGAGGTCCGCGCCGGGCGCCGAACTGGGGCCGCCGGATCAAGTGGACCGCCATCACGCTGGTCACCCTGCTCGTCGTGGTCTCCGTCAGCACGTACTTCTGGGCCGACTCCAAGCTCCACCGTGACGTGGATCTCTCCAAGGTCATCGACCGCCCCGAGGCGGGCCAGGGCACGAACTACCTGATCGTCGGTTCCGACAGCCGCGAGGGCATGACCGAGGCGGAGAAGAAGGATCTGCACACCGGCTCCGCCGAGGGCAAGCGCACGGACTCGATGATGATCCTGCACACCGGTGACAACGGCTCCACGCTGGTCTCGCTGCCGCGTGACTCCAACGTCGAGATCCCGACCTTCGTCGGCTCCGAGTCGGGCAAGACGTACGAAGGCACGGGCCGCGAGGTGAAGCTCAACGCGGCGTACGCGGAGGACGGGCCCGAACTGCTGGTGCGCACCGTCGAGTTCAACACCGGTCTGCGCATCGACCACTACGTCGAGATCGGCTTCGCGGGCTTCGCGGACATCGTCGACTCGGTCGGCGGCGTGGAGATCGAGATCCCCGAGGGCGGCATGAAGGACACCAAGTCCGGCGCCGACTTCGAGGCGGGCAAGCAGACCCTCAACGGCGAGCAGGCCCTCGCGTTCGTCCGTACCCGCTACGCCCTCGCGGGCAGCGACCTGGACCGCACGAAGAACCAGCAGAAGTTCCTCTCGGCCCTGGCCAACCAGGTTGCGACGCCGGGCACCGTGCTGAACCCCTTCAAGCTCTACCCGACCATGGGCGCCGGCCTCGACAGCCTCATCGTCGACAAGGACATGAGCCTGTTCGACCTCGCCGACATGTTCTGGGCCATGAAGAGCGTCAGCGGCGGCGACGGCACGTCCATGAACATGCCGATCTCCGGCTCCACCGGCGGCAACCTCGTCTGGGACAAGGCGAAGGTCAAGACGCTCGTGGACGAGCTGAAGAACGACGAGAAGGTGACGGTCACGGGCGACTGAGGCCGGCCTCGCGGCGAAACCGGTGAAGGGCACCCACTGCTGGGTGCCCTTCACCGGTTCCAGGCGCCCTACGGCAGGTTGCGGGCCATCACGATCCGCTGGACCTGGTTCGTGCCTTCGTAGATCTGCGTGATTTTCGCGTCGCGCATCATGCGCTCGACCGGGTAGTCGCGGGTGTAGCCATAGCCGCCCAGCAACTGCACCGCGTCCGTGGTGACTTCCATCGCCACGTCCGAGGCGAAGCACTTGGCGGCCGCGCCCTGGAAGGTGAGGCCGCGCTCTCCACCTCCGGTGGCGACGCGCTGCGACTTCGCCGCTGCCGCGTACGTCAGCTGGCGGGCGGCCTCGATCTTCATGGCCATGTCGGCGAGCATGAACTGGATGCCCTGGAACTCGGCGATCGCCTTGCCGAACTGCTTGCGCTCCTGGACGTAGCCCTTGGCGTAGTCCAGGGCGCCCTGGGCGATGCCGAGGGCCTGGGCCGCGATCGTGATGCGGGTGTGGTCCAGGGTCTTCATGGCGGTGGCGAAACCGGTGCCCTCCTCGCCGATCATGCGGTCGGCGGGGATGCGGACGTTGTCGAGGTAGACCTCGCGGGTCGGGGAGCCCTTGATTCCGAGCTTCTTCTCCGGGGCGCCGAAGGAGACGCCCTCGTCGGACTTCTCGACCACGAAGGCGCTGATGCCCTTCGAGCGCTTCGTCGGGTCCGTGACCGCCATCACCGTGTAGTACTCGGACTCGCCGGCGTTGGTGATCCAGCGCTTCACGCCGTTCAGGACGTAGAAGTCGCCGTCGCGGACCGCCTTCGTCTTCATGCCGGCCGCGTCCGAGCCGGCGTCCGGCTCGGAGAGGGCGTACGAGAACATCGCGTCACCCTTGGCGAGCGGGCCCAGGTACTTCTTCTTGAGGTCCTCGGACCCGGAGAGGATCACGGGGAGCGAGCCCAGCTTGTTGACCGCCGGGATCAGCGAGGAGGACGCGCAGACGCGGGCCACCTCCTCGATCACGATCACCGTGGCCAGCGCGTCCGCGCCCGCGCCGCCGTACGACTCGGGTACGTGCACCGCGTGCAGATCGGAGGCGACCAGGGCGTCCAGCGCCTCCTGCGGGAAACGGGCTTCCTCGTCCACCGCGGCCGCGAACGGCGCGATCTTCGCCTCGGCCAGCGAACGGATCGCGTCACGGAGCATGTCGTGCTCCTCGGACGGGCGGTACAGGTCGAAATCAGCCGATCCGGCCAAGGTCTCTCACGCTCCAAGGATGCGAATAAGGGTGCTGAACACTGTGACGGTCACGCTAACTACCGTTAAGTAACCCAAATTTTAGGGGCCTGCCCACCCCAGGGATACGTGAGCTTGGCGACAGAGGGAAAGTTGCCCGTTGAGGAGCCGTCGCATGCCCCCGTTATGCTCGGGCGCGCACCCCCCTCGCACCCCAGGAGCACCCCATGGCCCTCAAGATCACCGTGATCGGCACCGGCTATCTCGGCGCCACGCACGCCGCAGCCATGGCCGAGCTCGGCTTCGAGGTGCTCGGGCTCGATGTGGTCGAAGAGAAGATCGAGATGCTTCAGCGGGGCCAGGTCCCGATGTACGAGCCCGGACTCGAAGAGCTGCTGCGCAAGCATGTCGCCGGGATCGAGGGGTCCAGCGGGCGGCTGCGTTTCACCATGGACTGGGCCGAGGCCGGGGAGTTCGGCGACGTCCACTTCGTCTGCGTGAACACACCGCAGAAGCACGGCGAGTACGCGTGCGACATGAGTTACGTCGATGCCGCCTTCGAGTCGCTCGCCCCGCACCTGCACGGCCCCGCCCTCGTCGTCGGCAAGTCCACCGTGCCCGTCGGCTCCGCGGCGCGGCTGGCCGCCCGGCTCGCGGAGCTCGCGCCCGCCGGTGAGGACGCCGAGCTCGCGTGGAACCCGGAGTTCCTGCGCGAGGGCTTCGCCGTCGGCGACACCCTGCACCCCGACCGCATCGTCGTGGGCGTACGCAGCGAGCGCGCCGAGAAGCTGCTGCGCGAGGTGTACACGACGCCGATCGCCGCGGGGTCGCCGTTCGTGGTGACCGACTTCCCGACCGCCGAGCTGGTGAAGACCTCCGCGAACTCCTTCCTCGCGACCAAGATCTCCTTCATCAACGCCATGGCCGAGGTGTGCGAGGCGGCCGACGGCGATGTGGCCAAGCTGGCCGAGGCCATCGGGCACGACGACCGGATCGGGAAGAAGTTCCTGCGGGCCGGGATCGGCTTCGGCGGCGGATGCCTGCCGAAGGACATCCGCGCCTTCATGGCGCGCGCCGGTGAGCTGGGTGCCGACCAGGCGCTGACCTTCCTGCGCGAGATCGACTCCATCAACATGCGCCAGCGCGGGCAGATGGTGGAGCTGACGAGGCAGGCGCTCGGCGGCGGTTCGTTCCTGGGGAAGCGGGTCGCCGTGCTCGGTGCCTCCTTCAAGCCCGACTCGGACGACGTACGGGACTCGCCCGCGCTGAACGTCGCCGGGCAGATCCACCTCCAGGGCGGCCAGGTCACCGTCTACGACCCGAAGGGCATGGACAACGCGCGCCGGCTCTTCCCGACGCTCGGATACGCCGACTCCGCCATAGCTGCCGTACGCGGCGCGGATGTCGTACTGCACCTGACCGAGTGGCGCGAGTTCCGCGAGCTGGACCCGGCGGTGCTCGGCGAGGCCGTCACGACGCGGCTGGTCCTGGACGGGCGCAACGCCCTCGACCCGGAGGTGTGGCGGCGGGCCGGGTGGACCTACCGGGCGATGGGGCGACCCACCGCGTAGTCATTCAAGGACGCCGATCCGGCCGAGGCTCAGTCGGCCGGATCGGCGTCGTCGCATATTCTCCACCGTCCTGCCCCTGGGCGTGGCCGGACGGGCTACTTCGCGCGGTACCGGCGCATCTTCGCGCGTGCCCCGCAGACCGACATCGAGCACCAGCGGCCGCGGCCCGCCGGGGAGCGGTCGTAGTAGGCCCAGTGGCAGGTCGGGGCCTCGCAGGCCTTCAGTCGCGGCCAGGTGCCCTCGACGAGTGCCTCCGCGATCGCCGCCGCGACGCGGGAGGCGAGCGGGGTCTGGTGGGCGGGGCTCAGGGCCGCGGAGCCGTCCGCGGCGGAGACGGTGACCAGCAGCGGGGCCGTCGCGAGCAGTTCGTCGAGCGGCGTCACCGCGCGGTGCGGGGGGTGGCCCGCGTGGGCCAGGCATACGGCGCGCAGGGACTCCCGCAGCTCGCGGGCCGCCGCCAGCTCGTGGTCCGCGATGCCGAAGTGGGCGCGCCCCTCGGCCGTGTCCAGTTTGTCGGTGCCCGACTCCAGGTCGACCGTGTTCACCAGGGCCTCCACCAGGGCCAGGCCCCCCGGTGCCGACGCTCTCTCACTCATGCTTGCGACGTTACCTCCAATGCGGGAGTATGCAGTAACCGTTACTGGTTGACCGCATCTATGGGTAACCCCGGAGGAAGTCATGGCTCTCGCCGAACTCGGTGTCGTCGTCCTGGACTGCCCCGACCCCCGCGCCCTGGCCGGGTTCTACGCCGAGGTGCTCGGCGGCACGGTCCGGGGCGAGGGGGACTGGGTCGACCTGGAGCTGCCCGGCGGACAGTCGCTGGCGTTCCAGGCCGCCCCCGGACACGTACCGCCGAAGTGGCCCGCGGGCGACGACTCGCAGCAGCTCCATCTGGACCTCACCGTGAGCGACCTGGACGCGGCCGAGAAGGGGGTGCTCGCGCTCGGGGCGCGGGTACTCGACGCGGAGGACCGGTCGCGCGGGTGGCGTGTGTACGCCGATCCGGCGGGGCACCCGTTCTGCCTCTGCGCCTGCTGAGACCGAAGGAGATAGGAGATAGCTGTGGAACCTGTCGCACGGATGCGTTCCGTCGTACTCGACTGTCCTGATCCCCGCGCACTCGCCGAGTTCTACGCGCGCGTGGTGGGAGGCACACCTCAGGGCGAGGACGACGACTGGGTTGTCCTACAGGTCCCGGACGGGCCGCGGCTCGCGTTCCAGCGGGCCCCCGGGTTCGTCCCGCCCGAGTGGCCCCGGGCCGACCGCAACTCACAGCAGTTCCATCTCGACCTCGACGCCGGAAGCACCTGGGAGGCCGTCGAGGCGGCCGAGGAGAAGGTGTTCGCCCTCGGCGCCCGGTCGTTGCACCAGGAGGACAAGGAGGACTTCCGGGTGTACGCGGATCCGGCGGGGCATCCGTTCTGCCTCTGCCGGATCGAGAACCCGGAGTAGGACTCAGCCGTCGAGTTCCGCGATCTTCGCCGAGGAAGGCTCGCGGCGCTGCTGGGCCGCGCGGGCGGTGAAGTCCGCGCTGCGCAGGACGCGTTGGACGTTGCCCCAGGTGAGCAGGGCGAGGTCGGTCTCGGACCAGCCGCGGGTGAGGAGTTCGGCGATCAGGTGCGGGTAGCAGGACGCGTCGGCGAGGTCCTGCGGGTGGGCGGCTCCGGAGTCGTACGTCCCCGAGAGGCCGACACACTCCGCGCCCGCGAGTGTGCGGACGTGTTCGAGGTGGTCGGCGACGTCCCGTACGGAGGGGCCGGTCTGCTCGGCGGTGAGCGGGACGAGGCACAGGCCCTTGGCGGTGCCCAGCTCGGTGAGGACGTCGTCGGGCAGGTTGGCCGGGTGGGGGCGCAGCGCGCGGGCGGCGGAGCGGGTGAACAGGACCGGGGCCTTGGAGGCCGCGAGGGCGCGGCAGATCGTGGCCTCCGAGGTGCCGGAGAGATCGGCGAGCACGCCGAGGCGGTTCATCTCGCGGAGCACCTCCTCGCCGAACCGGGTCAGGCCCGTCCCGCTCGCCCAGGTCGTGCCGGAGAGGGTGAGGATGCGCAGGCCCAGCGCGTGCAGGTTGCGCAGGATGCCGAGCGAGTCGCCGAGCGCACTCGCGCCGGCGGGCCCCAGGACCACGGCGACGCGGCCGCAGTGGTGGGCGTCGGTGATCTCCGCCGCGGTGTGGGCCATGCGCAGGCCCTCGGGGTGGGCCTGGACCACCGTCTGCACCAGGTCGAGCTGTTCCAGGGTCGCGCCGACGGCACGGTCCCCGGCGAGTCCCTCGGGCAGGTGCAGCGACCAGAACAGGGCGCCCACGTGCCCCTCCCGCATCCGCGGCACATCCGTGTCCACGGCGCTCTCGCCCAGCTCCAGGTCGAACCAGGGCAGGTGGCGCAGCGCCCAGGGCAGACCGCTGTAGCCGTCGGCGACGGGGTGGCCGGCCAGGAAGGCGTGCGCCCGCTCCAACGGGTCGGCGCCGGCCTCCAGCAGGGCGCCGGCCTCCAGGACGGTCCCCGTGGTGTCCAGTGGCAGCGGCTCGGACTCCGGCCAGACAGTCGGCCGGTCCAGCTCGCCCACCTCAGCGGTCGTGTGCAGTTCGTCCTGCAGGTCTGCCATGACGGAGCTCCGTTGGGTGGACGGGTGATCGCAGTACCGTCACCGTTGCACGGAGGCCCGGGGGCTTCCTGGTGGGTGGGGCGTTTGGGGGTACGCCCCACCCGGTACGGCCACCAGGAGGTGCCTCAGCCGTCAAGCTGCTCCAGCGTCGCGTTCGACGGTCCCCGCCGTGCCTGGAGGTCGCGGGCCACGTCCTCGGCCGCGCCCAGCACCCGTACCGCGTTCCGCCAGGTCAGCTTGGCCAGGTCGGCGCGGGACCAGCCACGGACGTACAGCTCGGCGATGAGGTTCGGGTAGCCTGACACGTCGTTCAGGCCGTCCGGGGTGAACGCCGTGCCGTCGTAGTCGCCGCCGATGCCGAGGTGGTCGATGCCGGCGACCTCGCGCATGTGGTCCAGGTGGTCCGCGACCGTCGACACCGTGGCGATCGGGCGGGGGTTGGACTCCTCGAAGACGCGGTGGACCTTCATGCCCTCGGGGGTCGTGTCGAGGTGGTGGAAGCCGTTGGCGCGCAGGTTCTCGTCGGCCGCGGCCGTCCAGTCGACCGCCGCCTGGAGGACGAACTTCGGTACGAACGTCACCATCGCCACTCCCCCGTTGGCGGGCAGCCGCTCCAGGACGTCGTCCGGGATGTTGCGCGGGTGGTCGCAGACCGCGCGGGAGGAGGAGTGCGAGAAGATCACCGGCGCGGCGGTCGTGTCGAGCGCGTCGCGCATGGTCGTCGCGGCCACGTGGGAGAGGTCCACGAGCATGCCCTCGCGGTTCATCTCCCGTACGACCTCACGGCCGAAGGCCGACAGTCCGCCGACGGCGGGGTGGTCGGTCGCCGAGTCCGCCCAGGCGATGTTGTCGTTGTGGGTGAGGGTCATGTAGCGCACGCCGAGCGCGTACAACCCCCGCAGCGTGCCGAGGGAGTTGTCGATCGAGTGGCCGCCCTCGGCGCCCATCAACGATGCGATACGTCCCGCACTCCGCGCCGCCTCCATGTCGGCGGCGGTCAACGCGGCCCGCAGGGCTGACGGATGACGGTCGATCAGCTGCCGTACGCAGTCGATCTGTTCGAGTGTCGCGGTGACCGCTCCCGGCAGGTCCGAGCGGACGTACACCGACCAGAACTGGGCGCCGACCCCGCCCGCGCGCAGCCGCGCCAGGTCCGTGTGCAGGTGTGCGCTCTGGTCGGTGGCGATGTCGCGGGCGTCGAGGTCGTAGCGGACCTGTTCGCGCAGGGCCCAGGGGAGGTCGTTGTGGCCGTCCACCACGGGGAACTCGGCGAGGAGTTCGAGGGCTTCGTCGAGCGACGGGGAGGTCATGGCGGTCACTTCCCGAAGCCGAAGCCGCTGCCCGCGCCCTCGACCTTGGTGCGCAGCCGCTTGCCCTTCTCGGTGGCCTGCTCGTTCAGCTCCTGCTGGAACTCCCGCATCCGGGCGAGGAGTTCCTCGTCGTGCACGGCGAGGATCCGGGCGGCCAGCAGGCCCGCGTTGCGGGCGCCGGCGACGGAGACGGTCGCGACCGGCACACCGGCCGGCATCTGCACGATCGAGAGCAGGGAGTCCATGCCGTCGAGGTACTTCAGCGGGACCGGGACGCCGATCACCGGCAACGGCGACACGGACGCCAGCATGCCGGGCAGGTGGGCAGCGCCGCCGGCGCCCGCGATGATCACCTTGATGCCGCGGCCGTCGGCCTGCTCGCCGTACGCGATCATCTCGCGCGGCATGCGGTGCGCGGAGACGACGTCGACCTCGTACTCGATCTCGAACTCGTCCAGGGCCTGCGCGGCGGCCTCCATGACGGACCAGTCGGAGTCCGACCCCATGACGATTCCAACGACAGGGCTCATTCGGTGATCGTGCCTCTCAAATATCCGGCTGCGTGCCGGGCGCGCTCCAGTACGTCGTCCAGGTCGTCGCCGTAGGTGTTGACGTGGCCGACCTTGCGGCCGGGTTTCACGTCCTTGCCGTACATGTGGATCTTCAGCTGGGGGTCGCGGGCCATGCAGTGCAGGTACGCGGAGTACATGTCGGGGTAGTCGCCGCCGAGGACGTTGGCCATGACCGTCCACTTGGCGCGCGGGCGCGGGTCGCCCAGCGGGAGGTCCAGGACCGCGCGTACGTGGTTGGCGAACTGGGAGGTGATCGCGCCGTCCTGGGTCCAGTGGCCCGAGTTGTGCGGGCGCATGGCCAGTTCGTTGACGAGGATGCGTCCGTCGGCCGTCTCGAAGAGCTCCACGGCGAGGTGGCCGACGACGCCGAGTTCCTTGGCGATGCGCAGGGCCAGCTCGCTTGCCTGGAGGGCCAGCTCCTCCGCGATGCCGGGGGCAGGGGCGATCACCGTGTCGCAGACGCCGTCGACCTGCTGGGACTCGACGACGGGGTACGCGACCGCCTGGCCGTGCGGCGAGCGGACGACGTTCGCCGCGAGCTCGCGTACGAAGTCGACCTTCTCCTCGGCGAGGACGGGGACTCCGGCGCGGAAGGGGTCGGCGGCTTCCGCGCGAGAGCGGACGAACCAGACCCCCTTGCCGTCGTAACCGCCGCGGACGGTCTTGAGGATGACCGGGAAACCGTCGCCCTCCGCCGCGAACGCGGCGACGTCCTCGACGTCGCTCACGATCCGGTGCCGCGGGCACGGCACACCGAGCTCGTCGAGCTTCGCGCGCATCACGCCCTTGTCCTGGGCGTGCACGAGGGCGTCGGGCCCGGGGCGGACGGGGATGCCGTCCGCCTCCAGGGCACGCAGATGCTCGATGGGTACGTGTTCGTGATCGAAGGTGATCACATCGCAGCCCCGCGCGAACTCACGCAGCGTGTCGAGGTCGCGATGGTCGCCGATGACGACATCGCTGACGACCTGCGCCGCGGAATCCTGAGAGGTGTCACTGAGGAGCTTGAACTTGATGCCGAGCGGGATGCCCGCCTCGTGTGTCATACGAGCGAGCTGCCCCCCGCCGACCATGCCGACTACCGGGAACGTCACCCCCCAAGAGTATCGGCCACGCCACGGCGGCCGGTTTCCGCTCCTGTGAGCCGGTATTTCCGGGTGGACGGCTGTCCGGGTGGGCGGTCACTTTTCTTACCTGTGAGTTCTTAGACAGGCGATGGCGCGGGCCGCTGGTTAGCATGGCTGGGTTGATATATCCGACTGACGGCGACCGACGGGGGCTGGCGACACCATGGGCAGTGGTTCTTCAGGGCCCCCTACCAAGCAGCCTCGTAGCGCTGTGCGGCGCCGTTTCGACCGGCTCCTGAGGGAGATCGTCAAGTTCGGCGCGGTCGGCGGCGTGGGGCTGCTCGTCAACCTTCTCACCTTCAACCTGGTGCGCCACGGGACCGGTCTGCAGGTCGTCCGGGCCAGTGTGATCGCCACCGTCGTGGCCATCATCTTCAACTACATCGGGTTCCGCTACTTCACGTACCGCGACCGTGACAAGGGTGGCCGCACCAAGGAACTGACGCTGTTCCTGCTGTTCAGCGCGGTGGGGCTGGTCATCGAGAACGGCGTGCTGTACGTGGCGACGTACAGCTTCGGCTGGGACAGCCCGCTGCAGAGCAACGTGTTCAAGTTCCTCGGGATCGGCGTGGCGACGCTGTTCCGCTTCTGGTCGTACCGCACCTGGGTGTTCCGCGCGCTGCCCGCGCGCGAGGCGGTGGCCAGTGCGGAATCGTTCCTCGAAGCCGAGCCCGGGCAGCGGCCCTCGCCCTCGCGCAGCACGTGAGCTGAGCCGCGTCGCTTCCCGCAGCGCCGCTACCTGACCGTGGGCTCCGGCTCCTCGTCCACCAGGGGCTTCTTCAAGGGCGTACGGGACAGGAACAGGCCGAACACCGGCGGCTGCGCCTGAAGCAACTCCAGACGGCCCCCGTCGGCCTCCGCGAGGTCGCGGGCGACGGCGAGACCGATGCCCGTGGAGTTACGGCCGCTGATCGCGCGCTCGAAGATGCGGGCGCCGAGGTCGGCGGGGACGCCGGGGCCCTCGTCGGTGACCTCGACGACGGACTGGTTGCCGGTGACGCGGGTGCGCAGGGCGACGGTGCCGCCGCCGTGCATGAGGGAGTTCTCGATGAGCGCGGCGAGGACCTGGGCGACCGCGCCCGGGGTTCCGACGGCCCGCAGATGACGTTTGCCCGAGCTGACGATGGCGCGGCCCGAGCTGCGGTAGGCCGGGCGCCATTCCTCCAACTGCTGCTTGATGACCTCGTCCAGATCGAAGGAGACGGCGGAGCCGTTGCGCGGGTCGCGGGCGTTGGTGAGCAGCCGCTCCACCACGTCCGTGAGCCGCTCGACCTGCGTCAGCGCGATCGTCGCCTCCTCCTTCACCGTGGCCGGGTCATCGGTGAGGGTGATCTCCTCCAGGCGCATGGAGAGGGCCGTGAGGGGCGTACGGAGCTGGTGGGAGGCGTCCGCGGCGAGCCGGCGTTCCGCCGTGAGCATCCGTGCGATGCGCTCCGCGCTGCTGTCCAGGACGTCCGCGACGCGGTCCAGTTCCGGGACGCCGTACCTCTTGTGGCGCGGGCGGGGGTCGCCGGAACCGAGCCGTTCCGCGGTCTCCGCGAGGTCGGTGAGGGGAGAGGCGAGGCGGTTGGCCTGCCGTACGGCGAGGAGGACGGCGGCGATGATGGCGAGCAGGGCGACCGCCGCGATGATCAGCAGCGTACGGCCGACTTCCTTCGTCACGGACGAGCGCGGCTCCTGGACGGTGACCTTCTCGCCCTCCTCGCCGGGGGCCGTGTGGTGGATGACGTCACCGATGGGCTTGGTCCCGATCTCGATCGGGTCCCTGCCCGGGATCCTGATCACGGCGTACCGCTCGTCCGTGACCTGGTCCTTCAGGATCTCCGCGGTGATGTCCTCGTGCCCGATGATCCGGCTGTCCACGATGCTCGCCAGGCGCAGCGCCTCGGAATCCACCCTCTCCTGGGCGCTGCTGCTGATCGTCCGCGTCTCGACGATCACGAGGGAGACGCCGAACACGGCGATCACGACGAGTACGACGGCGAGGGTGGACTGGATGAGACGGCGACGCACGGTGCCCTCCGGGCGGGTGGCTTTGCTTGGGGACCAGTGTGCCTTGACGCCGGGGTGGGCCGGGCGAGGAGTTCCCGCCCCCGCCGCCCCTACCCGTCCCATCCTCCTGGGGCTCCGCCCCGGACCCCGCTCCTCAAACGCCGGAGCGGCTGGATCTCAGCTCTTCTCGAACTGGACTTAGCCCTTCTCGAACTGGACTTCAGCTCTTCTCGAAGCGGAACCCGACGCCCCGGACCGTCGCGATGTAGCGAGGGTTGGCCGCGTCGTCGCCGAGCTTCTTGCGGAGCCAGGAGATGTGCATGTCGAGGGTCTTGGTCGAGGACCACCAGGTGGTGTCCCAGACCTCGCGCATGAGCTGGTCGCGGGTGACGACGCGGCCCGCGTCCCGGACGAGGACCCGCAGGAGGTCGAACTCCTTGGCGGTGAGCTGGAGTTCCTCGTCGCCCATCCAGGCGCGGTGCGACTCGACGTCGATGCGCACCCCGTGCGTGGCGGGCGGCTGCTGGGGCTCGGCGGCACCGCGTCGCAGCAACGCCCGGACACGGGCGAGCAGTTCGGCGAGCCGGAACGGCTTGGTCACGTAGTCGTCGGCGCCCGCGTCGAGGCCTACGACGGTGTCCACCTCGTCGGCGCGTGCGGTCAGGATGAGGATCGGGACGGTGTGGCCCTCGGCGCGCAGTCGGCGGGCCACTTCAAGGCCGTCCATGCCGGGCAGGCCCAGGTCCAGGACACAGAGGTCGATGCCGCCCTGGATGCCGGCGTCGAGCGCGGTGGGTCCGTCCTCGCGCACCTCGACCTCGTAGCCCTCCCTGCGCAGGGCACGGGCCAGTGGCTCCGAGATGGACGCGTCGTCCTCGGCGAGCAGTACACGGGTCATGAGGTGATGGTAGTCCGCCGCGGACGACACTCGCGGGGTGATCGGCCTCCGTGATTCTTACCCGCGCCTGTGAGTGGGGTGGCCTGCGGCTGTGGGAGGCGATCTTGACGGCAACCTTCGAATGGGCGCCTGTGGTTCCATTGTCACCTGTGATCCATCTCTCAAGTCCTTCCATATGCCACATTGGCATGTCGTATGGTGATCAGACGCCTGTAGCACCACGGTGACCTTTGGCCAGCATTTGACGCTGAAGGTCTCTTTTGTGTGCGGGCTGGTATTCGCCAGCCTTGAAAGGAATGACCTGTGGCCGGGCCCGAGCGCACCGAAGCGTGAAGGGCGTGGATCCCGGTGGTCGGCCTCCATCGCTTCGCAATCCGGAGCGGACTCCCCGTGGGCGTGGGGACGGACGGCCGGAACCCGCCGGTGCCGGCCGCCCCCACCGGGCGCGCGACCCCACTTCCCGCGCGTCCCGACCAGCAAGGAACGACCATGGCGTCCAGCCTGACGAAGGGCTCGACAGAACCGGGCACCCCCGGTTTCGAGCACACCTTCTTCGGCCACCCCCGCGGACTGGCCACTCTCTTCATGACCGAGATGTGGGAGCGTTTCTCCTACTACGGCATGCGGGCCCTGCTCCCGTTGTACCTGGTGGCACCCGGTGGCCTGCACCTGAGCGCGACCACCGCGACCGCGATCTACTCCGTCTACGTGTCGATGGTGTACCTGCTCGCCCTCCCCGGCGGCTGGTTCGGCGACCGGGTCTGGGGTCCCCGCAAGACCGTCGCCGTCGCCGGCGGCGTCATCATGCTCGGCCACCTGACGCTGGCCCTGCCGTCGTCGGGCACCTTCTACGCGGGCCTCGGCCTGGTGGCGATCGGCTCGGGTCTGCTGAAGGCCAACATCTCGACGATGGTCGGCCACCTCTACGACGGCCCGGACGACCCACGCCGCGACGGTGGCTTCACGGTCTTCTACATGGGCATCAACCTCGGCGCGTTCGCCGCGCCGCTGATCATCGGCACCATCGGTGAGAACGTCAACTGGCACCTGGGCTTCGCGCTCGCCGCGCTCGGCATGGCGATCGGCCTCGGCCAGTTCCTGATCGGCAGCCGCAACCTCGCCGAGCGCTCCGCCGTGGTCCCGACGCCGCTGTCCGCCGCGGAGAAGTCCTCGACGCTGCGCAAGGCCGCGATCTGGGCGGGCATCGCCGTCGTCTTCTACGCCCTCGTCGGCTCCACCGGTCACTACACGCTGAACTGGATCCTGGTTCCGCTGACCCTCCTCGGCGTGATCATCCCGATCATGGTGCTGGCGCGGATCAAGCGCGACAAGGACCTGGACCGCGCCGAGCAGTCGAAGATGTCCGGCTACATCTGGTTCTTCGTCGCCGCCGCCGTGTTCTGGATGATCTACGACCAGGGCGGTTCGACCCTGTCGATCTTCGCCGACGGCTCGGCCGAGAACACCGTCTTCGGCTGGGATTTCCCGGTCTCGTGGTACCAGTCGGTGAACCCGGTGCTGATCATGGCGCTGGCCCCGATCTTCGCCTGGTTCTGGCTGGCGCTGAACAAGCGCGGCAAGGAGCCGAGCACCATCGTGAAGTTCGCGTCCGGTCTCGTGCTGGTCGGTGCGTCGTTCTTCGTCTTCCTCGCCCCGCTGTCCATCGCCGACGGCGGAGCCAAGGCCGCCGCGATGTGGCTGGTCGCGATCTACTTCGTGCAGACCGTCGGTGAGCTGCTGCTCTCCCCGGTCGGCCTCTCCGTCACCACGAAGATGGCGCCCGCGAAGTACGCCTCCCAGATGATGGGCGTCTGGTTCCTGGCCGTCACCGCCGGTGACGCCACCACCGGTCTGCTCTCCATCGCCGGGGTCGACCTGAACAAGATGGGCATCGTCGCCCTGGAGGCCACGCTCGCCGTGATCGCCGGTTTCGCGGTGTGGATGTACCGCAACAAGGTCAAGGCACTCATGGGCGACGTCCGCTGACGTACGCCGACTGAGTGCGTCGTACGAACCGGCTGAGTTCGTTGTACGAACCGGCTGAGTTCGTTGTACGAACCGGCTGAGTTCGTTGTACGAAGGGCCACCGCACCGCTCCTGGTGCGGTGGCCCTTCGCTGTTTCCCGCGCACGGGCGGCCAGTCTCAGCGCACGCGCCGCCCCGGCATGAACGTGAACACCGCTCCGCCGAGCAGGACGGCCGTCCCCGCGACCAGCCCGAGGGCCTTCAGGGAACTGTGGCCCTCGGCGCCCGTCTCCGCGAGGCCGCCACCGGACGACGTACCGCTTGCGGAGCCTGCGGAGTCGCCCCCTGAAGCTCCTGAGCCTCCTGCGGCGCCGCTCGCCTGTTCGGTGGTGTCCAGCGTCAGCGAGACCTCCGTCTTCGACGGGGTGCAGGTGGTCGTCGTGCCGAGCGCCTCCACCGTCAGCACGCCCGGCGACAGGGTCGACTCGCCGGTCGCTCCGGGCTTGTAGGTGCCCGTCAGGTCGGGGATCTCCATCGGGTCGCCCGTCTTGATCGCCTCGGCGTTGGTGGGGCCTTCGACATGGACGCTGCCCGTGTCGGAGCCGCCCAGGGTGACCTCCATGGAGGGCTTCACCGAGTCCGCGGGGATGTCGGCCGGGCTGTCCATCACGGACCCCTTGAACTGAACCGTGAGGTCGTAACTCCCGCCGTTCTTGCTGGCGTTGATCTGCACGGGGGACGTGGCGTTCTTGTCTCCGATGGGCGTCTTGCAGGCGTAGGCGACGGAGACTTCCTTGCCGGTGAAGTCGGTCTGGCCGTCGTCGCCGCCGGTGGAGCCGCCGGTCGAGCCGCCGGTGGAGTCACCTTCGCTCCCGGTCGGTGTCGGGGTACCGGTGGGCGGCGTCGGTGTCACCGTCGGCTCGCCGCCCGTCGTGCCGCCCGAAGTGCCCCCGCCCTCCGTCACCTTGATCGTCGCCGCCGGCTTCACCGTCTCCTTCGGGGCGCACTTGGTGTCCGTCGAGATCGGCTTGCTGACATTGATGTCGTACGCGTCCGGCGTCAGCGTCACTTCACCCGCCGTCGTCAGTTTCAGCGTGCCCGTCATGTCGGACAGCTTCATGTCGCTGTTCTTGGGGATCGCCGGGTTCTGCCGAGGGCCCTCCATCGCGATGTCGGCCGTCTGCGCGCCGGCCGCCTTCAGCGTGCCGGTGGGCATCACCGTGTCCTTCTCCAGATCGAGGATGTCCGGGTTCTTGGACGCGGCCTGGACGAACTTCCAGGTGATGGTGACCTCGTCACCCACCTTCGCCTCGGCGGGTGCGGTGATGTCCGCCTTCGTCGTGCCCTCGACCGGCGGCAGACCGGAGATCGCGGGCGGGATGCACTCCGTCAGGTACGACACCTCGGCGGCCTGCGCCGGGACCGCGGCCACCCCCAGCAGGATGCCCGCGCCGCCGAGCATCAGCGCGACCCCGGCCGCGCTCGCTCTCCGTCCCGCCGGCGGTACCACTCTCCGTTGCCTGCTCACGTGTTGCCCTCCCTCGTGGGGGTCGTCGGACTGTTCTCGTGCGGTGCGGAGAGCTGACCGGCCGCCGGGGTCCCCGGACCGCTGTCCGGGGTGAACCACGGAAGGGGCCGCGTCGAAGTCGGGTTCGGTGCCGGGGTCGTTCGGGATTCGGGTGCCGGGGACGCACTCAACCTCGGCATGCGGTACGTGAGTTGGGGAAGCCGCGGGCTCCTGCGACGGGGACCGCGACCGGCGGACCTGCGCGGCCGCAGCCGGTCCACCGCGGCCATCCCGACGCGGAACACCGCGGCCGGTACGACCACGCCGAGCAGGATCCAGAAGAGCGTCACACCCCAGGGGCGGCCCACGCCCCACGGCTGCTCGGCGAGCATCTTCCCGCCGTACTTCAGCGAGACCGTGTAGTCCCCGTGCGCCCCCGCCGCGACTTCGACGGGGAGTTCGATCCGTGCCCGCTTGCCGGGTGCGATGGTGCCGCGCCACTGCTGTTCCTCCCACTGCGGGGCGAACACACCGTGGGAGGTGCCGACTTGGAAGATTGGGTCCTTGACGGCAGCGGTACCGACGTTGCCGACCGTGAAGACGAGCGTGCGGGAGGGCGGGGCGCCGAAGGAGGTGAGCAGCCCGCTCGATCCGTCGAGTCGGGTGTCCGTGAGCACCGAGAGCCGTGCGCCGCTCTCCTCCTCGGGCAGCGGCTCGACCGAGTGCCCCGCGACCATGAAGATGGCGTCCGCCTCCGCCTTCTCCCCGGTGACCGTGGCGACATGGACCACGCACGGGCACGGCTCGGGAGGCTCGGCGACCGGCAGCTCCTTGCTGAAGTCGCCCTTCGCATCGGTGGTGACGGCCCGGCCGGCCGCGTTGGCACAGGAGTTGGTGCCGCCGATCACACCCCGGGACGGCACCGACTGGCCGCAGATCAGCATCATCAGCAGTGTCTTCGGCCGCCATCCGGCACCGGTGACGGTGATCGAACCCCCCGTCCCGGCCTGGGACTTGGACAGCTTGACGGAGGGTTTGTCCGCGCCGACCGCGGGCGCCCCCACGAGGGTCGGCACGAGGAGCGCGAGCACCGCCGCCAGCACCGTCATCCGTACCCTGCCGCCCACGACTCCGCTCACGACACCGCTCCTGTCAACTCGACTTCCGTACGCGGCTGTTCACGCGTCTCGCCGATAGGCGCAGGACGCCCAGGATGCCGTACAGCACCTGGCAAACGACGCCCGAAGCGCCGTACACCACCCAGCACGCGACGCCCGAGACGCCGTACACCACCCAGCACGCGACGCCCCGGACGCCGTACACCACCCGTCGGACGACGCCTGTGACGCCGTACGACGAGAAGCGCGGCGACCGCCACGAGCGCGCACCCGATCCCCGCCACCGCGCCCCAGGGCACGAACCGCACCGACGCGGACGCCGTGTCGCGTGCCCCGCCCGCCGCCGTGACCGTCAGCCGCACGTCGACCGCGTCCAGTGCGAGGGTGACGCGCCACGGTTCGCTGAGCGTGACGCGGCGGCCCGGCAGGAGTTCGACGGGCAGGGTGCGCGGGGCGCGGTCGAGGAGCTCGCCGAGGGCGCCGTCGGCGTGGACGGCGAGTTTCGGGGTGAGGACGGTGGTGCCACGGTTGACCAGCTCGTACGAGATCCGCCGCGCGCGCACGGTGACGTGCTCGACGGCGATCGCCGGCAACGCCGGTCCGGCCACCCGTAGTTGGACCCGGACCGCCGAGGACCGGCCGTCGTCGCCGCTCACGACGATCGCGCCAGGGTGGTTGCCGGGCACAGCCCCCGTCGGGACGCTCAGCGTGAAGGGGACGTCGGCGCGGGTGTGTGCGGGGACGCGTACGGACAGCGAAGCCACCGGGGTCCGCCTTCCGTTCGTGCCGCCCGCGAAGTTGATCCACGCGCCCGCGTCCGCCGACTTCTCCCGGATCGTGAACCCGCCGTCCGCCGTGTTGTCCGCGTCCGCGCCGCGCAGCTTGACGGTGACCGGCGCGGCGCCCGGATTGAGCACGGACACCGAGTCCTGGAGGACCGTGCCGGGCACGCCCTCCGCGTAGACGTACGGCCGCCCCTCCGGCCCGTTCGCCGACGGCACGACGGACCAGCCCGCGTCGGCCACGGCGATGGGTGCGGCGCCCAGCAACAGCACGGCGGCCAGGCCCAGTAGACGGGGTACGGCGTACGGCATCAGCGGCTCCCGTTCAGAAGGGGCGGCGCGGTGGGGGTCCCTCCAGGCATGCGGCTCTGCGGGAGCCTCGTTGAGGGGCGGCGGTCGGGCGACGGGTGGGCGTACGCGTTCTCAGCGGCGTACCGCCTGATGCCTGCGCGTCAGCCACAGCACGCCAGCGGCGCCCGCGAGCAGCACCGTGCCGCCGAGCGTGCCGAGGGCGATCGCGGAGTCCTCGGGGCCGGTCTGCGGGAGTTCGCCGCCGGAGTCCGTGCCGCTCTGGGACTCGCCCGAGGTCGAGCCGCCGCTGCTTCCGCTCGCGGCCGCGACGTCGAGGGTGAGTGAGGGATCGGGATCGTTCGAAGGGGTGCAGGTGGTTGTCGTGCCCAGTGCCTTGATGGTCAGGACGCCCGCGGTGAAGGTGACCTCTCCGGTCCCCTTCGGGGTGTACGTGCCGCTCAAGTCACTGATCTTGATGGGGGTGTTGGCCGGGATCGCGGCCGCGTTGGCCGGGCCGCTCACGGCCACCGTGCCGCTGTCCGCGCCGCCCACCTGGATCACGGCGCTCGGGCTCATCGCCCCCTTGCCCAGCTCCACCGGGCTGGACGAGACGCCCTTCTGCCAGGACATGGTGAGCTTGTAGGCGCTGCCGCTCCTGACACTCTTGATGTCGATGGGCGAGACGGCGCTCTTGTCACCGATCGGCGTCTTGCACTGGTAGTTGACGTCCACCACGTCGGCATGGGCGGCGGGGGCGGCCATCAGCACCGCGGAGCCGGCCAGGGCCGCGGCGAACGCGAGCGCGGCGGTTCGTTTCTGGTACGTCCGGTACGACACCTCGGGGCCTCATTCCTGACTGGACATCTGACGGAACATCAGATCGGCCGTCAAGGTACGCCCGGGGACTTGTGGAGGGAAGACAAAGCGCGCGCCGGATGTGAGGAGATCCGGCGCGCGGGCGGTGGCATACCAGTCAGTGTGCGAATGAGGATGCGAACCGCGGGTAACCCAAGGTCGGAGTTACCGGGTGGGCCGCAGCGCTATGCCGGCGCCCCGAGTTCGGCCCAGACGGTCTTGCCCACGACCCCCGAGATCCGCACGACCCCCCAGTCCAGGCACAGTCGCTGCACGATGAACATCCCGTGACCGCCCGGGCGCCCGGCGCGGTGCGGGGTGCGCGGGGCGGGCTGGCCGGCGCCACGGTCGGAGACCTCGACACGGAGCACCTTCCTGTCGCACGCGATCCGGAGCTCTTCCGGGCCCTCGGCGTGCAGACAGGCGTTGGTGACGAGTTCGGAGACGACAAGGAGGACATCCTCGGCGGCGGCGCGGCGGTCGGCGCTCTCGGCGGGCAGCCAGCCCCACGCGTACAGCGCCTGGCGGGCGAAGTCGCGAGCGAGCGGCACAACGCCGCCCTGGCCCTCGAAGCTCAGCCTGCGGGCCTGGCGACCCGAAGGGACCCCGGTGCCGCTGCTGCCGTCGGTGCCTGCGGAGGAGGCGGGGGCGTCGCCCGGGGACGCGCCCGTGCCGGACACCGCGGAAGCACCGCCGTCGCCCGACTCCGGGCCGCGGTCTCCCGGCGGGTAAGGCCGGGTGGTGCTCATCAGCGCTTCACCTCACCGATTCACCAGTTCACAAATCAAGACTCAGCACTCAGTACGTTGATCGAGGGCCCACCCGCCACCGACCGGTTCCCTGACCGGTCCGCGACGTGGCCGCCACTGTGACGGCCGACATATCCAGGATGTCTCCTGCCCGGCCGAACCGTCCGAACACCCAATTATTCGACCCGAAACCTGTGACGCGCGTAACCCGACGATCACACTGGGACATCCGGGGCATCACTTTAAGACGATCCACCCGCCCCTTGAGACGATCCACCCGCCCCGCCCTAGTCGGCCAAGGCCGCGGCGAGGGTGTCGTGGACCGTGAAAACGGCCTCCGCCCCGGTGATCTCGAAGACGCGGGCCACCACCGGCAGCATCGCGGCAAGATGGATCCCGCCACCCGCTTCCTCGGCCTTCAGCCGGGCACCGAGCAGCACGTTGAGCCCGGTGGAATCACAGAACTCAAGGCGTGAGCAGTCGACGACCAGCCGCGCGTACCCCTTTTCGAGGCAGTCATCGAGTGGCTCACGCAACAAATCGGCCGTGTGGTGATCGAGCTCACCCGCGGGAGTCACGACGGCACTGAGGCCCTCTTCCCGCACTTCGACAAGAAGTCGGCCCGACTGGGCGCTGCCGACTGTCCCGCGGTCCATGCCGTCTCTCTCCTGAGCGTCGTGACTGTTGATATAGGCACTCGAACACTACGCCTTCTCTACACACCCCGACACCCGAACAACCGCCACGAATCGGACATTTCACTACTAAGCACACTTGCGACAACCGCGTGCGAGCGGGTAGGGCTAGTAGCGACACCTATTCGACACGACCGGCTTCGGAGGCGCCGCACACAGCTGTGCACGCATTGGCATCGGCGGCCTTATGCCGAGAACCATGGAGGACACCATGTCACCCCGGCTCGACGAATCGCATACCCAGACGGCGACGTCGGCATCCCTTCCGGAACACTCTCGCTCCCTCGTCGGGCTGGAGGGACTTCCTGAGATCCCCCCCTTCGACCAGGTGGGGCCGGTGGACGCACGGGCCCTGTCCAAGACTCTCTTCGAGCGGCTGGAGTCCCTCGAAGAAGGCACCTACGAATACTCGTACGTCCGCAACACGCTGGTCGAACTCAACCTCGCGCTGGTCAAGTTCGCCGCCTCTCGGTTCCGCTCCCGCAGCGAGCCGATGGAGGACATCATCCAGGTCGGCACCATCGGCCTGATCAAGGCGATCGACCGCTTCGAGATGAGCCGCGGCGTCGAGTTCCCCACCTTCGCGATGCCGACCATCATCGGCGAGATCAAGCGCTTCTTCCGCGACACGTCGTGGTCGGTGCGCGTACCGCGCAGACTGCAGGAACTCCGCCTCGACCTGGCCAAGGCGGGCGACGAACTCGCCCAGAAGTTCGATCGCGCCCCGACGGTGGGAGAGCTGGCGGAGCACCTGGGCCTCTCCAACGTAGAGGTCGTCGAAGGCATGGCCGCCTCGAACGCCTACACGGCGAGTTCGCTGGACGCCCAGCCCGAGGAGGACGACTCCGAGGGCGCGCTCACGGACCGCATCGGCTACGAGGACCACGGGCTCGAAGGCATCGAGTACGTGGAGTCCCTGAGGCCGCTGATCGCCGAACTCCCCTCCCGCGACCGCCAGATCCTCTCGCTCCGCTTCGTCGCCAACATGACACAGTCCGAGATCGGCGACGAACTCGGCATCTCCCAGATGCATGTCTCCCGGCTGCTCTCGCGCACGCTGGTGCGGCTGCGCAAGGGGCTGACCGTCGAGGAGTGACGGTGCCGCAGCGGTGACCGCGTCCGGTAGCTGTGACTACGGCCCGCGCCCCGGTAGTAGCTGGGGGGCGCGGGCCGTAGTCACAGCTTGGCGGCGGGCCATGGTTACCCCGGGAAACCTCTTTCCCCACCAGTTGCCTTCCACCACTATGAGCATCCCCATGACCGCCGGTACCCCACAACCCCGGCGGGCCTAGAGCGCGGGGTGCGAGGAGGCACGGGGATGGCTGGGTCCGGCCGGACCGACGGACGCGGCGGACACGGCGGGTACAGCGGGTCTGATGGATTCGACGAGTACAGCGGGTCCGACGGGTCCGACGGAGACGGCGCGTACGACGGCTCCGGCTCCGGGAGCGGTGGCATGTACTCCACGGCGTCCGACGCGCAGCTCACCGAACTGCTGCGCGCCGACACCCCGACCGCGTACCCGGCGCTGCGCGAACTTCGCCTGCGCCACAGACCCGCGGTCCTCTCGTACGCCCGTCTGTGCACCGTCGGCGAGTCCGCCGCACGGCAGTTGACGGCTCAGGCGTTCGCGCTCGCCGCCCGCGAAACGGCACGCGGCATCGACCCGCGGGGGCCCTGGCGCCACCAACTACTGCTCCTGACAGGCCGGGTGGCCGCCTCCTGGGCCGCTCCCCTGGACCATCGCGCGAGCCGCCTCGATCCGGGTCTGCTCGCCCGGCTCCGCGAGTCGGACGGTGCCGAGGGGCCCGTACCGCCCATGCTCGACGCGTTCCACTCGCTCCCGAGCCGCGTCCAGGGCCTCATCTGGTACGGCATCGTGGACGAGGAGCCCGACGCCAGGACCACCGCCCTCATCGGGGCCGTGCCGCAGGACGTGGCGTACGGCAAGCAGCCCGCGTTCCAGGCCCTGCGCCAGGCCTGTCTCAAGACCCGCCTCGCCCGCTCCGGCAACCCCCGCTGCCAGGACTTCCGCCGGCTGATCGAGGAGGCGGCACACCCCGAGAACCCGCGCTACAGCCCCGACTTGAACGCCCACATGGTGCACTGCGGGCACTGCGCCGCCGCGTACGAGGAGCTGGGCGCCCTGCGCGACACCCCGCGCACGGCACTGGCCGAGGGACTGCTGCCGTGGGGCGGCGGCGCGTACGTCCTGGGCGCCGCGGGTGGCAGGGCCCCGGCGGCCCGCGGCGCGGCTTCGGCGTCCTGGCCGCCCTCCCGGCGCCTCGTCCTCGCCTCGGCCGCGCTCGGCGTCGCGCTGGCGCCGCTGCTGCTGTACCTGCTGACGTCGGGCGGATCGGACCCCGGCCAGGCGGTGAGCACGGTGGGCACACCGGCGGCGCCACCCCCGGTGACGGTGACCGCGACGGTCTCGGTGACTCCGCCGCCGTCCCCCACTCCGACGACCAAGTCCCCATCCCCCACGCCCACTTCGTCACCCTCGAAGACACCCACGCCCTCGAAGACACCGAAGCCGTCACCGACCCCGCGCCCCCCGAACAGCACCTACGCCCAGGTCGTGAACGTGGGCTCCGGACTCTGCATGGACGTCCGCGACGGCGTCATGAGCCTGGGCACGGACGTCGTCGCGGCCGGCTGTACCTCGTCCCGCTCCCAGTTGTGGCGTGTCGACGCCGGGCGCGGTGTCCTCCAGTCGTACGCCGACGGCCGCTTCTGCCTGGACAGCCGCGGTGGCACGGACAAGGGCGTCGGCGTCTGGGAGTGCACGGCCGCCGACGACTACGAGCCCAACGGCAAGAACCTGCACTTCACGGTGGACTCGCGCGGCAGGATCAGCGCGGACATCTTCCCGGGCTTTGCGGTCACGCCGTTCGGCGACCGGCTCATGCTGATCCGGGACGGGGATGTGGACACCGACGAACAGCGGTGGCAGGCCGGCGCCACCGCCGAGTGACCCGCTTCACCGGTCAGGTGACCGGAACCCCGCGCCGCCAGACCTCCGACACCAGGGGCACGCCCGGCCGGTAGGCGAGGTGGACATGGCTCGGGGCGTCGAGGAACGCGAGGTCGGCGTGGGCACCCGGGGTCAGCGCGCCGATGTCCGTGCGCCGCAGGGCCCGTGCTCCGCCCGCCGTGGCCGACCAGAGGGCCTCGTCGGGGGTCATCCCCATGTCCCGTACCGCGAGCGCGACACAGAACGGGACGGACGAGGTGAAGGACGAGCCCGGGTTGCAGTCGGTGGAGAGGGCCACGGTGACGCCCGCGTCGAGCAGTCGGCGGGCGTTCGGCCACTGGGCACGGGTGGAGAACTCGGCGCCGGGGAGCAGGGTCGCGACGGTGTTCCCGCAGGCCAGGGCGTCCACGTCGGCGTCCGTGAGGTGCGTGCAGTGGTCCGCGCTCGCCGCGTCCAGTTCGACCGCGAGCTGGACGCCGGGGCCGTAGGACAACTGGTTGGCGTGGATGCGCGGGTGCAGGCCCTTCGCCTTGCCCGCCGTGAGGATCGCACGGGCCTGGTCGCCGTCGAAGGCGCCCTTCTCACAGAAGACGTCGATCCAACGGGCGTACGGGGCACAGGCGTCGAGCATCTCGCCGGTCACCAGGGCGACATACGCGGCCGGGTCGTCGGCGTGGTCCGGCGGGACGATGTGCGCGCCGAGGTAGGTGACCTCGTCGGTGTGCGCCGCCGCGATGCGCAGTGCTCGTGCCTCGTCCTCGACGGTGAGGCCGTAGCCCGACTTCGTCTCGAAGGTGGTGGTGCCCTGGCGCAGGGCCTCGCGGAGGTAGCGCGTGAGGTTGCGTTCCAGGTCCTCGTCGGAGGCGGCGCGGGTGGCGGCGACGGTGGTGCGGATGCCGCCGGCCGTGTAGCTGCGGCCCGACATACGGGCGTTGAACTCCTGCGTGCGGTCGCCCGCGAAGACGAGGTGCGAGTGGGAGTCCACGAAGCCCGGGATCACCGCCCGCCCTCCGGCGTCGACCCGGTTGTCAGTGGCGGGTGCTTTTCTTGAATCACCGGTCCACGCGATGCGGTCGCCGTCGATGACGAGCGCCGCGTCCTGGATCAGACCGAGGGGAGACCTGTCACCGAGGGAGGGATCGTTGGTGACCAGACTGGCGATGTTGGTGATGACGGTGCTGGTGCCGGTCGTGGCGTTGGTGTCGGTGGTGTCGGTGGTGCTGCTCATGGCGTCCTCGTGGGGGCTCGGGCTGCGGTGGGCGGTCATCAGGCGCGCAGGGCGTCGACGGCTTCCGCGAGAGCTGTCGGCACATCGGGTACGAGGGTGTGCGCGCCGTCCCGTACGACGTGCCGCCCGCCGACGATCGTGTGGCGTACGTCAGCCGCCGTCGCGGCGAATACGGCCGTCTCGGCGCCGAGGCGCGGCACCGGTCCCGCTGTCCTGACCGAGTCGAGGGCGATCGTCGTGAAGTCGGCGAGCGCGCCCGCCTCCAGGCTGCCCGCGCCGTCCCAGCCCAGGGCCGCGTGGCCGTCGGCGGAGGCGGCGCGCAGGAGCGCGGCCGCCGTCCAGTGGCCGCGGGTGCGGGTGCGCAGGCGCTCGTTCAGCTCCAGGGCGCGGGCCTCTTCGAGGAGGTCGATGACGGCGTGGCTGTCGGAGCCGAGGGAGAGCGGCGAGCCCGCTTTCTGCAGGGCGACCGCGGGGCCGATGCCGTCGGCCAGGTCCCGTTCGGTGGTCGGGCACATACAGGTCCCGGTCCCGGATCCGCCGATCAGGGAGATGTCCTGACGGGTGAGGTGCGTGTTGTGGACGCCGGTCGTGCGCGGGCCGAGGACGCCGTGGTCGGCGAGCAGTTGGGTGGGGGTGCGGCTGTGCGCGGCCTGGCAGGCGTCGTTCTCCGCCGTCTGCTCGGACAGATGCACATGCAGCGGGGCCCGCCGTTCCTCGGCCCACCGGGCCACCGTCGCCAACTGCCCGGCCGGCACGGCCCGTACGGAGTGGATGGCCGCACCGATCCGCGCGTGATCACGGTCCTTGAGAAGTGAAGAGCGTTCCGCCCAGGCGTCCGCGCTGCCGTCGGAGAAGCGGAGCTGGTGCCGGTTCGGGGGCTGTCCGAAGCCCGCGGAGACGTAGGCGGTGTCGAGGAGGGTGATCCTGATCCCGGCCTCGCCCGCCGCCGTGATGAGCGCCTCACCCATCGCGTTGGGGTCGGCGTAGGGGGTGCCGCCCGGGGCGTGGTGCACGTAGTGGAACTCGCCGACGGCCGTGACCCCGGCGAGCGCCATCTCCGCGTACACGGCGCGGGCGAGTGCGTGGTAGGTGTCCGGGGTCAGCCTGTCCGCGACGGAGTACATGATCTCGCGCCAGGTCCAGAAGGTGCCCGAGCCGACCTGGACGATGCCGCGAAGGGCGCGGTGGAAGGCGTGGCTGTGGGCGTTCGCGAGCCCGGGGAGAGTGAGGCCGCGGAGGATCTCGGCGCCGGGGGGCGGGGTGTCGACGCCGGTGCGGACGGCGGTGATGCGGCCGTCGTGGACGTCGAGAGCCACGCCCGGCTCGACGTTGGTGTCGAGCCAGGCGTGTTCCAGCCAGTACGTCTGCGTCACCTGCGGACCAGCCCTTCAAGTACGTCGGCGAGTGCGGTCACCCCGGCCACGCAGTCGTCCTCGGCGGCGTACTCGGCCGGGGAGTGCGAGACACCCGTGGGGTTGCGTACGAACAGCATGGCGGTCGGGACGGTCCCGGAGAGGATTCCGGCGTCGTGTCCGGCGCCGGTGCCCAGGACGGGAACCCGCAGGTCCGCCTCCTTGCCCAGGATGCGGGCGAGCTCGTCACGCAGGGCGTGCTCGAACTCGACGACGGGGGTGAACGACTCACGGACGATGTCGAGTTCGACGCCCTGCGCCGCCGCGTACTCGCGCGCCGCCTTCTCGATGCCGGTGACGACCGTGTCCAGGCTCGCCTGGTCGGCGGCGCGGGAGTCGAGCCAGCCGCGGACGAGGGAGGGGATGGCGTTCACCCCGTTCGGCTCGACGGCGATCTTGCCGAAGGTGGCGACGGCTCCGGCGAGTCGGGCCTCGCGGCGGGCCGCCAGGACGGTCTCCGCATACGACAGCATCGGGTCCCGGCGGTCTGCCAGCCGGGTGGTGCCGGCGTGATTGGCCTCGCCCCGGAAGTCGAACCGCCAGCGGCCGTGCGGCCAGATGGCGCTCGCGATGCCCACGCGGTCGCCGGAGAGGTCAAGAGCACGGCCCTGTTCGACGTGCAGCTCGACGAAGGCGCCGATGCGGGCGAGCCGCTCGGGGTCCGGTCCGAGGGTGCCCGGGTCGTACCCGGCCCGCTCCATGGCCTGCGGCAGCGTGATGCCCTCGGCGTCCGTCAGCCGGTGCGCCTGCTCGACGGTGAGCTGTCCGGCGGCGAGCCGCGAGCCGACGCACGCGAGCCCGAACCGGGCGCCCTCCTCGTCACCGAAGTTCACGATGCCGAGGGGCCGGGTGAACTCCACGTGCCGTGCGCGCAGTTCGTCCAGCGCGGCGAACGACGACACGACCCCGAGGGGCCCGTCGAAGGCCCCGCCGTCCGGCACGGAGTCGAGGTGGGACCCGGTGACGACGGCGTTCCCTGCCGCCGGGTCACCGAGCCACGCCCACTGATTCCCGTTCCGGTCGATCTCATGAGCGAGCCCACGGCCCTCGGCCTGCGCCCGGAACCAGGCCCGACAGTCGGCGTCGGCACCAGTCCAGGCGAAGCGCCGGTAGCCACCGGAGACGGGGTGTCGGCCGATGGGCTTCAGGTCATGCCACATCTTGTGGAAGGAGGCAGCGCCGGCCGGTCCGGGCCGGCCGGAGGGCTGGGCATGGTTGCCGATCCCAGCCGCTCCAGCCTGTGGGCAGTCGTTCCGCAGGGCGGAACGGGTGGGCACAGCCGGGCCCGCGGGCGGCGACGAGGCGTCCGCCCCCGGCGGGGGGTTGCCGCCCCGCGCCGCGGGCGCGCCTTCTCGCTGGGTCACGCGGACTCGCCTTCCCGCATGGGGATCCGCACACCGCGCTCGTCCGCCACGGACTCGGCGATGTCGTAGCCCGCGTCCACGTGCCGGATGACTCCCATCCCTGGGTCATTGGTCAGGACCCGGCGGATCTTCTCGCCGGCGAGCTCGGTGCCGTCGGCGACGGTGACCTGGCCGGCGTGGATGGAACGGCCCATGCCGACGCCGCCGCCGTGGTGGATGGACACCCAGGACGCGCCCGAAGCGACGTTCACCATGGCGTTCAGCAGCGGCCAGTCGGCGATCGCGTCGGAGCCGTCGAGCATGGCCTCGGTCTCGCGGTACGGAGAGGCGACGGAACCGCAGTCGAGGTGGTCGCGACCGATGACGAGGGGCGCCGCGAGCTCACCGGAGGCGACCATGTCGTTGAAACGCTCGCCGGCCTTGTCGCGCTCGCCGTAGCCGAGCCAGCAGATACGGGCGGGCAGGCCCTGGAAGTGGACGCGCTCGCCGGCCAGCTTGATCCAGCGGTGCAGGGACGCGTTTTGAATGGATTCAGCCTCCGGGAAGAGGTCGAGGATCGCCTTGTCCGTCTTGTGGATGTCCGAGGCCTCACCGGAGAGGGCCGCCCAGCGGAAGGGGCCCTTGCCTTCGGAGAAGAGGGGCCGGATGTAGGCGGGGACGAAGCCGGGGAAGGCGAACGCCCGCTCGTACCCGGCGAGTTGGGCCTCGCCGCGGATCGAGTTGCCGTAGTCGAAGACCTCGGCACCGGCGTCCATGAAGCCGACCATGGCTTCGACGTGACGGGCCATGGACTCACGGGCGCGGGTGGTGAACCCGGCCGGGTCCTTCGCCGCGTACGAGGCCATGTCGTCGAGGTCGACGCCGACGGGAAGGTAGGCCAGCGGGTCGTGGGCCGACGTCTGGTCGGTGACGATGTCGATGGGGGCGCCCTCGGCGAGCATGCGCGGGAGCAGGTCGGCGGCGTTGCCGAGCAGGCCGATCGACAGCGGACGGCGGGCGTCGCGCGCCTCGACGGCGAGCTGGAGGGCGTGCTCCAGGGAGTCGGCCTTCACGTCGAGGTAACGGTGCTCGATGCGGCGCTCGATGGCCCGCGGGTCGACGTCGATACAGATCGCGACGCCGTCGTTCATCGTCACGGCGAGCGGCTGGGCGCCACCCATGCCACCGAGACCGGCGGTCAGGGTGATCGTCCCCGCGAGCGTGCCGTTGAACTTCTTCGCGGCGACGGCGGAGAACGTCTCGTACGTGCCCTGGAGGATGCCCTGCGTGCCGATGTAGATCCACGAACCGGCGGTCATCTGCCCGTACATGGTCAGGCCGAGGGCCTCAAGGCGCCGGAACTCCTCCCAGTTCGCCCAGTCACCGACCAGGTTGGAGTTGGCGATGAGGACGCGCGGGGCCCACTCGTGGGTCTGCATGACGCCGACGGGGCGGCCGGACTGGACGAGCATCGTCTCGTCCTGCTTCAGGGTCCGCAGGGTGCGCACCATGGCGTCGAAGGAGCGCCAGTCACGGGCGGCCTTGCCCGTACCGCCGTAGACGACGAGCTTGTCGGGGTGCTCGGCGACCTCGGGGTCGAGGTTGTTCTGCAGCATCCGCAGGGCGGCTTCCTGCTGCCATCCCAGGGCACTCAGTTCCGTACCGCGCGGCGCTCGTACGGGGCGGGGTCCTGACATGGTCTGCCTCCTAAGCGGACTGTTGCCGTAGATATTCACATCCTGACTTCTTGAATAGAGCTAGTCAATAGCCGCACAGGCAAGCGCGGCCACGCCGTGGATGTTTGGCTGGTACGTATGGGCGCAGACAGGGACAGGGCGGGGAATCCGGTGAGCAACGACGTGCACGGAGCAGACGGAGCAATCGGGGCTGCGGACTCGTCGGGCCGTACGGGCGGCGATGCGTCCGGGGCAGCGGACTCCTCGGCCCGTACAGGCGATGCGTCCGGAGCGGCGAACCCCTCAGGCCGAACCGGCGACACGGACGCAGCGGCGAACCCCTCAGGCCGAACCGGCGACACGGACGGCGATCGCGTCCTGCGACGCGACGATGCCGTCCGGGCCGCCGTGGAGCAAGGTCTCCTCACACCGGGGACCCCCATCGTCGCCCTCCTCGACGTCCCCGGTATCCGGGCCTCGGCCGCCGCCCTGCGCGCCGCCTTCGACGCGGTGACCGCTCCCGGCACGCCCGTGCTGCACGCGTTCGCGGTGAAGGCGACCCCGCTCGTGCCCGTGCTGCGGCTGCTGCGCGAGCAGGGTATCGGCGCCGAGGTGGCGAGCCCCGGGGAGCTCGCCCTCGCCCGGGCGGCCGGAGTGGCACCGGCGCAGACGGTCCTCGACTCCCCCGCCAAGACACCCGCCGAGCTGAGGGAGGCACTGGCGCTGGGCATCGCCGTCAACGTGGACAACCCGCAGGAGCTGGACCGTATCGACGCCCTGGTACGGTCCGCGGCGACCGGATCTCCCCTCGGAATCCGGGTGAACCCGCAGGTCGGCGGAGGTTCCATAGAGGCGCTGTCGACGGCCACGGCGACCTCCAAGTTCGGGGTCGCGCTGCGGGACGAGGGGGCGCGGGAGTGGATCGTGCGGGCGTACGCCGACCGCCCCTGGCTGACCCGGCTGCACGCGCACACCGGGTCGCAGGGCGTCCCGCTGTCGCTGATGGCGCAGGGCGTGGCGGAGACGTACGCACTGGCCGAGGAGATCAACCAGTACCTCGGGCGGCGGCAGATCGACACGATCGACATCGGCGGCGGGCTGCCGGTCAACTTCGGTTCCGACGCCACCGCCCCGACGTACGCGCAGTACGCGCGGCTGCTCGCCGGGGTGATGCCGGGGCTGTTCGACGGGCGGTACGGGCTGGTCACCGAGTTCGGGCGGTCCCTCCTCGCCAAACACGGGACCGTGATCGCGCGGGTCGAGTACACGAAGTCCGCCGGGGGCCGAGCGGTCGCGGTCACACACGCGGGCGTGCAGATCGCCGCCCGCACGGTGTATGCGCCCGCGTCCTGGCCGCTGCGGATCGCGGCGTACGACGCGAAGGGGCGCCCCAAGGCCGGCCCGGACGTCGTCCAGGACATCGCGGGCCCCGCCTGCTTCGCGGGGGACCTCCTCGCCGAGGGGCGCGCGCTGCCGCTGCTCGAACAGGGCGACTACGCGGCCGCGTTGGACACGGGCGCGTACTACTTCGCCCACCACTACGCGTACAACTCCCTCGCCCGGCCGGGCATCTACGGCTTCGCGCCGGACGGCAGGGGCGGCGTCCGCTTCGCCGTCGCACGTAGGCCACAGACCCTCGACGAGATCGTCGCGGAGTCGGGCGGGGCGCGAGCTTCGGCGCTCACGGGGCTCTGAAGCGTGTTGCAGAAGCCGGTGATCTGGCAGGTCAGGACCCGGGATCGAGTGTTCTGATCATGTGGCGAGGGTGAGGTTGTACATGTGGGCTCGGTGCGGGCTGATGCTGGTGCTGGTGCTGGTGCTGGTGCTGGTGCTGGTCACGATCCGATCGCTGCTGTCCGGATCGCTCCTCAGCTGATCCGCCAGGGTCGGAGCTTCTCGGGGTTTCGCACCGCCCAGATATGCCTGATCCGGTCGCCCGCGACCTCGAACGCGAACACGGTCGCGATGGTGCCGTCCTGCTGCGCCACCAAGCCGGGCAGACCGTTGACCGTGCACTCGCGGAACGTGGTGCGGCCGCCCCACAGACGCGCGATCTTGGCGTAGGCGCGTGCGATCTGCTCACCGCCCACGATCGGGTGAAGGTGGGTGACGGCCAGGCCGCCGCCGTCGGCGGTCGCGGTGGCATCGGGGTCGAGCAGGCTGATCAGGGCGTCGATGTCCTTGGACTCCCACGCCGTTCTGAACTGCCTGACGATGCCGGCCTGCCCGGCACTCAGGCCCGCCGGGGTCTGCGCAGTGCGGATGCGACGGCGGGCGGACGAGGCCAGTTGGCGGCACGCCGCCGGAGTGCGGCCGACGATCTCGGCGACCTCGCCGAAGGGGTAGCGAAAGACGTCGTGCAGGACGAACGCGACGCGCTCGGCCGGGGTCATCGAATCGAGGACGACCAGGAAGGCCATCGTCACCGACTCGTCGAGGGTGACCCGGTCGGCCGGGTCGATCCCGCCAACGTCGGAGCGCCCATTGATCCACTCCGTGGGTTGGGGCAGCGGTTCCGGGATCCAGTCGCCCACGTACGTCTCCCGCCTGACCCGTGCCGAGCCGAGCAGGTTCAGGCAGATGCGGCTGGCGACCGTCATCAGCCAGGCGCCGGGCGACTCGATGGCCTGCCGCTCCCGAGCGGACATGGCGTACCAGCGGGCGTAGGTCTCCTGCACGACGTCCTCGGCGTCGGCAAGGGACCCGAGGAGTCGATAGGCGAGGTTGATCAGCCGGCGCCGCTCGCTCATGATCGCGCTGAGGCCCGGATCGCTCTGATCGTCGCCGGGCCCGGCTCCGGTGGTCATGGTCTGGCCGTCTCCCTCGCTCGCTTCTGTGCCTCTCCCCGTTACGACAAGACAGCGCACCGGACTGTGAGGCCGACGCGCCGCCTCACATTCCGAAGTGCTGCGTTGTCGTAACGGAGAGGACGACAACAAGACGGACGAGAGGGAGAGGGGACTTCGATGAACGACTTCCAGGCCATCGCGGACCGCGTCGAGATCGAGGCACTGCGGGGCGAGTTCACCGACGCGGCGATGATGCGCGACCGACCCCGCCTGGCGTCGCTGTTCACACCGGACGGTGCCCTGCGCATGCCCAACATCCCCGTCGAGCAGGTCGGCCGAGAGGAGATCCGTGCCGGGGGCGAGCGGCTGCAGAGCCAGTGGGACTTCTTCGTGCAGACCACACACCCCGGCACGATCCTGCTCGACGGCGACACCGCGACCGGCCGCGCCTACATCCAGGAACTCGCGCGCACCCTCGACGGACGCCAGGGTGTGAACTACGCCGTCTACCACGACCGATACCAGCGCACCGAGGAGGGCTGGAAGTTCGCCGAGCGGACGTACGAGGTCAGGTACCTCGACACCTCCCCGCTGGCAGGTACGGCGCCCCACGCGGCGCGGGGCTCCGGGACCAACCCGGCCGACGCCACAGCCACCCCGGCTCCGGCCGCATCCTTCACCGAGCCGGCATCGGCCGAACGACTGGAGCGGGTAGCCGCCGCGCTGCGTGCCAACGGCTTCGCCGCCGAGATCCTCGACGACGCCGCAGAAGCGCGCGCCCGCATCAAGGACCTGGTCCCCGAGGGCGCCGGCGTACTCACCGGAGCCAGCGAGACCCTCCGACTGTCCGGCATCGACGAGGACATCAACGCCGGCGGCCGGTACGACGCCATCAGGCCGCGCGTCCTGGCCATCGACCGTGCCACCGGCGCCGACGAGATCCGAAGGCTGGTCGCCGGCCCCGACTTCGTCGTCAACAGCGTCGCCGCGGTCACCGAGACCGGCTCGCTCGTTCTTGCCTCGGGCAGCGGCAGCCAACTCCCTGCCAACGCGGGCGGCGCCGCCCACGCGGTCTGGATCGTCGGCGCGCAAAAGGTGGTGCCCGACCTGAGCACAGCGCTGCGCCGCATCGAGGAGCACGCCCTCCCGCTGGAGAACGCCCGCGCCCAGGCGGTGTACGGGATGCCCAGCGCCGTCAACCGCCTGCTCATCCTCAACGCGGAACCCCGCCCAGGGCGCGGCACCGTGCTGCTTCTCCGAGAGGCCATCGGGTACTGACCCGGCCCAGGGTCCATTTCCGCCGGCATGACGACGGTCGGCCCAGCACCGCGACCGGCAACAACGGCTCCAAGGTGGTCCACTGGCCATCCCATAGATCCCTCGACCCACGCCGAGATCATCACGGCACAAGGCGAGACACAGGAGCCACTTCCACAACACGACCTAGTCGTCACCGTCGTCGGCGGGCCCGTCCAGGGTGATGTCGTCGGCGTAATAGCTGCCCTGTGCGTACCAGCCGTGTACGTAGATTGTTGCGCTGGTCTGGGAGGGGCCTGTGGTGAAGGAGACGGTCAGTGGGCTGTATGCGGAGGGGGAAGTGGTCCAGGTGGAGGCACCGCCGTTCACGCCCAGGTAGACGTTGGAGCCGCGGACCCAGCCGCTGAGTGAGTAGGTGGTGTTCGGTCGTACCTCGACGGTCTGGTTGCACTGCGCGGTGTCGCTCGAACTCACCGTCCCCTGGAGGGCCTTGGCGCCCGCGTGGACGGGGGAGGAGATGATCGAGCCCGGGTTGCCGGTGCAGCTCCACGGCGCGAGGTTGCCCGACTCGAAGCCGGGGTTGGTCAGGACGTCGGTGGACCCGACCACGCCAGGGGCGGCCGGCGTCGGGGCGGCCGACGCGTTCGGCGAGGGTGCGGCCGGGGTGGTGTCGGTACGGCCGGGGATCAGGAGGGAGCAGCCGAAGCCGACGACGGCCGCCGCGACGACCGCGATCACCACGGCTGCCCGGCGCTGTCCTGGCCCGAGGCGCGGGTGACCTGCGGGACGCGGCGGGCGGGCGTCGCCGCCGGCTGCGGGGGGTCCCTCCGCCTTGCCGCCAGGGACAGGCGGGAGTCCCTCCGTCCTGCCGCCGGGGACAGGCGGGAGTTCCTCCGTCCTGCCGCCAGGGACAGGCGGGAGTTCCTCCGTCCTGCCGCCGGTCCGGGAGTGTGGGACGGGTGCGGTCACGGTCTCGTGGCTGCGGTAGTCCTTGTCCTGGCGTATCTCGTCGAGCAGCTGGGCCAGCGCGTCGGTGCGGCGCGGGCGCAGCACGCGGATGGGTTCCAGCGCTGGGCGGTCGTCCGGTGGGTCGGACGCGGGCGGTGCGGGCACTGCGCTCTCCTTCCGTCCCGTGGTGGAGACCTGAGCTGTCCCCCTGGAACTGATACGCAACGCCCGCTCCGGAGGTTCAGCCGACGCCGCGCCCGACGGAAGCCACACAGGACGCCCGTGAGGTCAGGAACAGTCGTACGTCGACCGGGCCTTGAGGCGCGCCGGCCCGAAGTCCTCGACCTTCATGTGCGCGGCGTTGGCGCCTACCAGGCCGCCGTCACCCTTGCCTCGCTGCTGATGTGGGCGTGACATTTGACGACAGCTCCTGGCGGCCCCGGCGAACCGACGCACCGCGGACCGACGTACCACCGGAACAGGCAGACAGCAGCACGCACAGCCCACCCCCGCATGCCCCATGCCCGCATGCCCTCATGCCCTCATGCCCTCATGCCCTCATGCCTGACGGGCAGATGCCCACACGCCCACGGGACTGGCGATGGCCCGCCACCAGCTGCGCCGGATCGAGGCGGACCTGGAGGTGTAGCCAAGCCGACGGCCAACGGCCAACGGCTGATGGCAAACGGCTGATGGCAAACAACCGATGGTCAACGAATGATGGCCCACACCCGTTGACCAACAACTGTTGGTCAACGGGTGTGGGCCAACGGCCGGTACCGCCAGGGCCGCCGTCAGTGGCGCCGCGCTCCGCCGGGCGCGGCGTCCCCGGCCGCCACACCGGTGGCCCGGCAGGCCTTGACCGGCTTGCCCGCGGGGCCGCCCGCACCCCTGCCGAGCCAGTCGACGCGCACCCAGATCAGCTCCTGCTCGGCACGTTCGCGTCGCCCGAGCCAGCCCGCCTTCAGCCACAGGCCGACGCCCACGCCGGCGAGCAGCATGCCGCCCGCGGCGGGCACCGCGAACGAGCTGCCCAGCGCGGCCACGAAGGCGAGCAGCAGCCACCAGCGGTGCCCCCGGCGCCAGTTCCGTACGGTCACCGCGCGGTCCTGGAGCACATCGTGCTTGCTGGCGCGGGCGGCGGAGCGGGCCAGTTCGGCGTACCGCTTCCTGCGCCGGTACGCCACCACGACGGCCGCGACGATGAACAGCACCGCCCCGGCCATGACCCCGATCCGGCGCCCGGTGATCCCCGGCAACACCACGCCGATACCCGCCGCGAACACTCCGCACCACCACAGCGGTGCGGCGCCCGCTCTCACGACGACAGCCACTCGGGCCAGTCCCTGCCCTCCGCGCCCCACGTTCCGCCTCCTTGTGCGTCCCAGTTCTCCGGGCGAGCACGCTAGCGAGCGAAGGTGAGACGAACCTGAGAAGTACGGCGGCTCAACCAAACCGTGACTACTCCAACCCCACTCCGTCCAATCCGATCTACTCCACGAAGAGTCCCCGGGCGGCCGCCCGCGCGTCGAACTCCTCAAGGCGCGCCTGCGCGTCCGGCAGGTCGTCGCACATCGCCTCCAGCAGGACGCGGCCGAGCAGCATCGGGGCGCAGGCCGTGTCGAAGGCGAGACCGGTACCGACGGCGGCCGGAAGCAGCAGGTCCGACACCTTCGCCACCGGCGCGAACGCCGAGTCCGCGACCGTCACCACCGTCAGGCCGGCCGCCTTGGCGTACGCCAGCGAGTCCACCACCTCGCGCGGATGCCGAGGCAGCGCGAAGCAGAGCAGTGCCGTGGCCCCGGCGTGCACGGCCGCGTCGATGCGGTCGTGGAGCATCGTGCCGCCCTCGTGCAGCAGCCGTACGTCGGGGTGGACCTTGGCGGCGAAGTACGCGAAGCCGTACGCCTGGGAGGCGGCGGCGCGCAGACCGAGCACGGGCAGCGGTCTGCTCGCAGCGAGGAGCCGCCCGGCACGAGCCACCGGGCGCGGGTCCGCCAGCACCTCCGCCAGGTGCTTCAGGTTCTCGATCTCGGCCTCGACGGCCTGCTGGTACTCGTTGTACGAGGCGGAGCCCGCGCTCTGCTCGGCGGGCGCGACCTCGCGCAGGTGCTTGCGCAGCGCCGGGTAGCCGTCGAAGCCGAGCGCGACCGCGAAGCGGGTGACGGACGGCTGGCTGACCCCGGCGAGTTCGGCGAGCTCGACGCTCGACAGGAACGGCACGTCGGTGGCGCGCCGCACCATGCTGTGCGCGATCCGCCGCTGGGTCGGCGTCAGCCGGTGTCCCTCGAAGAGCGCCTGAAGCCGCGCGGCGGGACCGTCCGTCGTCATACCGATACTCCCGTCAACACCCGTGATCCCGTCGGCACTTGCGTCTGCACCCGCGTCGGCACCTGCGTCCACACCGCTCATGACGCGCTCCCCCTCCAGATGTCCGTGAACCGGTCGAGCAGTGCGGCCGCCGCGCCCACGTCGTCGGTGAGCGGCCGGTCGGCGTGCTCCGGGTCGAGCACCGACTCGGCGAGCTCCAGCGCCCGCCCGGCCGGCAGCTCCGGATCCGGCCGCAGCTGGCGCTGGCGCAACGCCCGTACGGCGGCGACGAGTTCGCAGCCGACGACGAGACGGTACGCACCGCAGGCCCGCAGGGTCTGACGTGCGGCGAGCGAGGCGAAGCTGGCCTGTTCCTCGACGCCCCGGGAGAGTACAGCGTGGCCGAGGGAGGCGGGCGCGGAGAAGGCCCGCAGGTCACCGAGGGCGGCCGCGGCGGCGTACTCCAGGATCATCACGCCGGAGGACGCGGGTTCGCTGTCGGCGAGGAAGGGGCGCAGGCGGGTGTAGGCGGGTTC
This sequence comes from Streptomyces sp. NPDC058470, assembly GCF_042721055.1. Taxonomy (NCBI): domain Bacteria; kingdom Bacillati; phylum Actinomycetota; class Actinomycetes; order Kitasatosporales; family Streptomycetaceae; genus Streptomyces; species Streptomyces sp. NPDC058470. Next base: position 42,072 of record NZ_JBHXMF010000027.1, on the reverse strand, counting down.
GTTGAGGGTGGAGAGCCGGGAGGTCGACAGGCGGGCCACCTGTGTGACGGCCAGCCTGAAGTGGTCCAGGGCGAGGGCGAGTTGGGCCTGATAGAAGCCGCCGTGGTGGTAGGCGGCCATGTCCTCGGGGGAGATCAGGGGGTTCTCGGCGGCGGCGTTGATCTCGACGGTGAGGACGCCCTCCAGTGCGTCCGCCGCGTCCTGCGCGGGCCCGTGGATCTGCGGCACGCAGCGGAAGCCGTACGGGTCCTGGATCCGCCCGAGCGGTGGCACCGGCCGGTCCGCCGCCCCGATCAACTCCCGCATCCGCCGCGCCACTTCGACCGACCCGCGGTGTGGCCGCGCGGCGTGCACGGGCGACGCGTACGCCTCGTGCGAGCCGTCCACCGCGATCAGCGAGAGCGCGGCGACAACCTGCGTCGCCCCGATCAGCCCACGCAACTCGTCCAGCGCCAGGGCGGACTGCCCGAGGGTGAGCGCGTTACTGCTGATGAGCGCGAGGGCGTCGTTGTTGTCGAGGGGCTGGGGCTCGGGGCCCACCCCCTCAGCAGGGCGCCCCTCTGAGGACCGTCTCTTTGAAGACCGTCCCCTTGAAGATCGTCCCTCTGAAGACCGCCCGTCGGGTGACCGTCCCTCGGGTGACCATCCGGCACCCACCTCAGGAGACCGTCCGACACCCACCCCGGAGGACCGCCAAGGATGCTCCCCTGCCAGCGCGAGCCCCACCTGCGCCAGCGCCGCGATATCCCCCGTACCCACGGATCCGAACTCGTTCACCACCGGGTACACCCCGGTCTCCAGTGCCTCGCACAGGGCCGTGACGACGGTGGGCCGGAGCCCCGCCCCGCCCGCGAGAAGCTGATTGGCGCGTACGGCGAGCATCGCGCGGACCTGCCGGGCGGGCAGCTCCTCGCCGATCGCCCCGGCGTGGCTGCGCAGGAGACGCAGACCGTGCCCCGCGGCGGACGCCGTCGGCACATCCTCGTTCCGGTTGGCGCCCACGCCGGTGGACCGCCCGTACACGCGCCCGCTCGCGGCGATCTGCCGGGCCGCGTCCCAGGATTCCTCGACGCGCTTCATCGCCTCGGTGCCGGGAACCGGCCGCGCGGCCCCGTCGGCGAGCCGGACGATGTCGGCAACACCCGTGCTACAGCCGTCCAGCACCACGAGACCGGTGTTCACCCCACTCGGCACGTCCACATTCCGAGACGACATAGAGCGCAAACTCCCTCACTCCGAACATTGGATCTCGCCCGACGGCCATAAGTAGCCGACGATCAACGCCGGACCGTTGACCGTTGGCAACCTATTCAGACATAGAGAACTCTGCATGACGATATGCAGACCGAGCAAGGGGCACCGCATCATCACGCCGCACAATCCAGTTCGACTCGGTCAACCATCGCTTCCCGAATGGCACCACAGCAGTCCACGCCCCCTCCCTGCGGATGCCGGAAGGCGGCGTGACCGTACTCGCCGGATCCTCCGGTCAGGGACAGGACGAGGACCCTCCGACCCCAGGCACGGGTCGGCCACATAGCCGGAGCCCGATGCGGCGACGAGGCGTAGCCCCCTCCGAACAGGGGGGCTAACCCCAGTGTCACGGGGCCGTCGGCTCCCTAACGTGGACACCATGACCGGTATGGAAACCCACGGCGACGCCGAACTGAAGAAGGAACTCGACGCCACCTTGCACGCACGCAAGGAACTGGGCGAAGAGTACGAGTCCGCCTTGGTCGACTCGTTCCTGGAGAAGGTCGAACAGCGCTTTGACAGCGTGGTCGACCGCCGGGTGCGCCGCCAGCTCGCGGAAACGCAGATGGTGGTGGCCCGCGGAGAGCGCACCCCCCAGTCCAGCGACTCCTTCGGCGAGCGCTTCGGCTTCGGGATCGTCTCTCTCGTCCTCGCCATCCCCCTGTCCGGGATCGGCGGCGGCGTCGCGGGGCTGCCCGGCCTCCTGGTCGCCTGGGGCGGCATCGTGGGGGTCAACATCGTCCAGGCCGCGCGTCTCCACCCGAACTTCTTCGGCAGGCGCCGCAAGTCCTCCCAGAACAGCGACTGGGAGAACTGAGCGAGCTGTCTTGAGAGCGAGGACGGCCGCAGCCATCAATTGAGGAACCACGACCGCGAGCAACCAGGTCCGCGAGAGCGGCGCCGGTTTAGGCGCAAAGAGGCACAAAGAGGCACAAAGAGGGCCCGGCCACCTGAATCAACAGGTGCCGGGCCCTTCGAAGCTTGCGCGGGGACCGCCGCACCCCCGATACCGGGGGGCGGGACGACGGCGGTCCCCGCGAGGGACGCGAGCCGGGTCAGGGCCGGGCTTACGCGTCCGTGGCGTCCATGGAGGTCCGGGAGCCGCTCCGGAGGTCCTTGACGCCGTTTTGGTGTCGGCCGGGGCGGGGAGCCGCTCCCGCCCTTGCCGACATCCACCAATGTGCCGGATCCGTGTTAAGCCGGTGCTGCGCGGACGTGACGCGCTCGTACCACTTCCGCGAAGTTCCCTACCGAAAGCGCCGCTCAGAAGCATTCGCCCAGGTCGGCCCGGATGCCGCCCCGGTCCGTCACTGCTTCGACCCGCCCTTGGCGAGGAAGGACAGCAGGTCCTGGCGGCTGACGACCCCGGTGGGCTTGCCCTCGACGAGGACGATCGCGGCGTCGGCGACGCCGAGCACGGTCATCAGGTCGCCGACCGGCTCACCGGAACCGACCTGCGGCAGCGGCGCCGACATGTGCTTCTCCAGCGGGTCCTCCAGGGAGGCCCGCTTGGTGAACAGCGCGTCGAGCAGCTCCCGTTCGACGACGGACCCGATGACCTCGGCGGCCATCACGTCCGGGTGCCCGGCGCCCGGCTTGACGATCGGCATCTGCGAGACGCCGTACTCGCGGAGCACCTCGATCGCCTCGCCGACGGTCTCCTCCGGATGCATGTGGACGAGCGTCGGGATGCGGCCGTGCTCCTTGTCGTTGAGGACGTCGGCGACGCGCGCGTTCGGCCCGGTGTCCTCCAGGAACCCGTAGTCGGCCATCCACTCGTCGTTGAAGATCTTGCTGAGGTAGCCGCGCCCGCTGTCCGGCAGCAGCACGACCACGACGTCGTCGGGCCCGAGCCGCTCGGCCACCCGCAGCGCGGCGACGACGGCCATGCCGCAGGAACCGCCGACGAGCAGCCCCTCTTCCTTGGCGAGCCGGCGCGTCATCTGGAAGGAGTCCTTGTCGGACACGGCGACGATCTCGTCGGCGACGGACCGGTCGTACGCGGTGGGCCAGAAGTCCTCGCCCACGCCCTCGACCAGATACGGCCGCCCGGAGCCGCCGGAGTACACGGACCCCTCGGGGTCGGCGCCCACGACCTGCACCCTGCCGTCACTGGCGTCCTTCAGGTACCGCCCGGTCCCGGAGATGGTGCCGCCGGTGCCCACGCCCGTCACGAAGTGGGTGATCCTTCCCTCCGTCTGCTCCCACAGCTCGGGGCCGGTGGAGTGATAGTGCGAGAGGGGATTGTTGGGGTTGGAGTACTGGTCGGGCTTCCACGCGCCGGGCGTCTCGCGCACGAGCCGGTCGGAGACGTTGTAGTACGAGTCCGGGTGCTCGGGGTCGACCGCGGTGGGGCAGACGACGACCTCGGCCCCGTACGCCCGGAGCACATTGATCTTGTCGGTGCTCACCTTGTCGGGGCACACGAAGATGCACTTGTACCCCTTCGTCTGCGCCACGATGGCGAGCCCGACTCCGGTGTTTCCGCTGGTCGGCTCGACGATCGTGCCCCCCGGCCGGAGGGCTCCGCTCTCTTCCGCGGCCTCGATCATCCGCAGGGCGATGCGGTCCTTCACGGACCCGCCGGGGTTGAAGTACTCAACCTTCGCGAGGACGGTCGCCTGGATGCCCGCGGTCACGTTGTTGAGCCTCACCAGCGGGGTGTTGCCGACGAGGCTGATCATCGAGTCGTGGAATTGCACCGTTGTCTCCGGAGCTGTGTTTCAAAAGGGATGGTCCCGTCAGCGTAAGGCGTCGGATGACCGTTCACGCACCGGTGAGATTGGAGAACGGCCTTCACGGGGCAAGCACTGGATGTACGGCTATGAGGAGGTGACGGCGACGCATGGCGGGTATGTCGAGGGCGAGGGTGGCCCGGCGGATCGCGGCGGGCGCTGCGTACGGCGGTGGCGGGATCGGTTTGGTGGGCGCGGCCGCGGTCGGCGTGCTGCTGGCCGAGGTACAGATGGCGAAACGTGTGGTGGGCAACGGACACACACCGCACGCGCCGCGCGGTGAGGGCCTGTACGGGTACGGATACGCCGGGCAGGACGGTCCGCCGCTGCGGCTGACCATGCTCGGGGACTCGACGGCCGCCGGCCAGGGTGTGCACCGGGCCCGGCAGACTCCGGGGGCGCTCATCGCGTCCGGGCTCGCGGCGGTGGCCGAGCGTCCGGTGGAGCTACGGAACGTGGCGCTGCCCGGGGCCCAGTCAGACGACCTGGACCGCCAGGTAGCGCTGACCCTCGCGGACACCTCACGGGTACCCGATATCTGCGTCATCATGATTGGCGCGAACGATGTGACGCATCGGATGCCGCCGACGCGTTCCGTGCGTCATCTGTCCTCGGCGGTACGGCGGCTGCGCACGGCCGGTGCGGAGGTCGTCGTGGGGACCTGTCCCGACCTGGGCACGGTCGAGCAGGTCCAGCAGCCGCTGCGGTGGCTGGCGCGCCGGGCCTCGCGGCAGCTTGCCGCCGCGCAGACGATCGGTACGGTCGAGCAGGGCGGTCGTACGGTGTCGCTGGGCGACCTGCTGGGTCCCGAGTTCGCGGCGAATCCGCGGGAGCTGTTCGGCCCCGACAACTACCACCCCTCGGCGGAGGGGTACGCCACCGCCGCGATGGCGCTCCTCCCGACGGTCTGCGCAGCCCTCAGCCTCTGGCCTGCGGAGGAGGAGCGGCCGGACGCCTCCCGTCGTGAGGGCTTCCTGCCGGTCGCCCGCGCGGCGGCGGAGGCGGCCTCCGAGCCCGGCACCGAGGTGACGGCCGCGATGCCCACCGGCCCCCGCGGCCCCTGGGCCCTCCTCAAACGCCGCCGCCGACGCCGCGTCCCGGCGACCGACCCGACACCGGCGCCGTCGGCGTGAGCAGGGGCGTTTTTTCGCCCCCTCCGCCCCTACCCGTCCCGTATCTGGGGGCTGCCGCCCCCAGACCCCCGCTGGCTGAAGAATTTCAGCCCTCCGGCGTTTGAGGAGCGGGGTCTGGGGCGGAGCCCCAGGAACGGGACGGGAAGGGGCGGAGGGGGCGAAAGAAGCCGGCCGCGCCCCCGATGCAGGGCGCCCTGCCAGTGAAAGGCGCCCACCCAGAAAAAAGCAAGCGCTTAGAAATTGCGGCCCGAGTCACACCCCCACCCCCGTGACCTACACCGTACGTACGGGTAACTTCGCAAGCAGCCATACCCAACCCCCGTACGCCAATGGAGCCGTCGATGCCCGAAGCCGTGATCGTCTCAGCCACCCGCTCCCCGATCGGCCGCGCCTTCAAGGGCTCCCTCAAGGAGGTGCGACCCGACGACCTGACCGCCACGATCATCGAGGCCGCCCTCGCCAAGGTCCCCGAGCTGGACCCGAAGGACATCGACGACCTGATGCTCGGCTGCGGCCTCCCCGGCGGCGAGCAGGGCTACAACCTCGGCCGCATCGTCGCCGTGCAGATGGGCATGGACCACCTCCCGGGCTGCACCATCACCCGCTACTGTTCGTCGTCGCTCCAGACCAGCCGCATGGCCCTGCACGCCATCAAGGCGGGCGAGGGCGACGTCTTCATCTCGGCGGGCGTCGAGATGGTGTCGCGCAGCATCAAGGGCTCGAGCGACGGTCTTCCCGACACCCAGAACCCCTTCTTCGCCGAGGCGCTGGCCCGTACCGCCGCCGTGGCCGCCAGCGAGGGCGCGAGCTGGCACGACCCCCGCGAGGACGGCCTCGTCCCGGACGCGTACATCGCGATGGGCCAGACCGCCGAGAACCTGGCCCGCCTCAAGGGGGTCACACGCCAGGACATGGACGAGTTCGGCGTCCGCTCGCAGAACCTCGCCGAGGAAGCCATCAAGAACGGCTTCTGGGAGCGGGAGATCACCCCGGTCACGACGCCGGACGGCACGGTCGTCTCCAAGGACGACGGCCCCCGCGCGGGTGTGACGCTGGAGGGCGTCCAGGGGCTGAAGCCGGTCTTCCGCCCCGACGGACTCGTCACGGCCGGCAACTGCTGCCCCCTGAACGACGGCGCCGCCGCCCTCGTGATCATGTCCGACACGAAGGCCCGCGAGCTCGGCCTGACCCCGCTCGCCCGCATCGTCTCGACCGGCGTCACCGGCCTCTCCCCCGAGATCATGGGCCTCGGCCCGGTCGAGGCGTCGAAGCAGGCCCTGAAGCGCGCCGGCCTCACCGTCGACGACATCGACCTGTTCGAGATCAACGAGGCGTTCGCCGCCCAGGTGATCCCGAGCTACCGCGACCTGAACATCCCGCTGGACAAGCTGAACGTGAACGGCGGCGCCATCGCCGTCGGCCACCCCTTCGGCATGACCGGCGCCCGCATCACCGGCACGCTCATCAACAGCCTTCAGTTCCACGACAAGCAGTTCGGCCTGGAGACGATGTGCGTCGGCGGCGGCCAGGGCATGGCGATGGTCATCGAGCGCCTCAGCTAGGACGGCTTAGTACCGTCCCTGTCACGGGAGTTGAACCCAGCGTGACCGAATCGGCCCGGATCCCTGTACCCGCAGGGACTCTGGGCCGATTTGTGATCCAATCCCCCCCAAGATGTGACCTATCTCCCTCCGGAGAGCGATTTACGCAGGTCAGAGCCGTTGCGCGACTAAACACCAGGCCCAAAGTCCTGTCCCTTTCGTGACGTTACGCACTGACAGCGGGATAGTCCGCCCTTCAAGCTGATGTAGGAAGTCGGGGGTCGACTTTGAACCGGGAGTACGTCAGTGAGCGCCATGCCGATTGCTTTGCTGCTCACCACGGCCGCCACCGCGGTCGTGGGCGTCGCCGTTCTGCGCACCCTTCAGGGACTGCGCCGGCAGGTCACGGCCCTGCACACCGAACTCGCCGCGAACCGCGCCACAGCTGCGAGAGGCCTCGTGCCCGCCGCCCGCTCGGCCGCGGACACGGACGAGATACGCGCTGCCGTGGCCGAGGCGCTCGCCGAGGAGCGGGAGCGGGAGCTTGCCGAGGCGCGGGCGTTCTGGGCCGCCCAGGAGGCGCGTGACGCCTCCGATCTGCCCTCGCTGCTCGGTCTGCCCGACGGCGAACCGTTCCTGCCTCGCCACTCGGACTTCGTCGGCCTCGAGTACCTGGAGCCGGTGCCCGAGCCGGGCCCGGACGCCGACGACTTCGCCGGGGACTCCCCCGAACTCGCCGCGGCCCGCCGCCGCCACCCCTCCCACCCGGACTTCATCCCGGTGCAGTCACCCGTCGTGAACGACCATGAGCGCACGGTGGCCTGCCTGGAGGAACTCGCCGAGTCCGGCACGGCACTGGCCGACGTCCGCCCCGGCCCGCTCGGCACCCTCGACGTCTACGTCTTCGCCGACGGTACGACCCTGTGCATGACCCCGGGCCACCGCGAGACCGCGGAGCAACTCGCCGCGGCCCTCCACGCGGGCGCCGCCCCGGTCCTCCTCGGCGGCTCCGGCGTCTCGGGCGCGTACGCACTGACCTTCGCGTGCGGCGACGAGAACATCTACATCCTGGCGGACCGCGTCATAGCGTCCCTGTAGGAGCCGCGAGCCGTACAAGGCAAGAGTTACGAGCCGTACGAAGCACGAGCCGCACGAAGCACGAGCTGTACGAAGCACGAGCCACGAGCCACGAGCCGCACGAAGTAGGAGTCACGAGCCGCACGAACTCTCATCCGCGCCGGAGTCGATCAGACTCCGGCGCGTTTCTGCGCCTCCGCCACAAGCCCCACCGCTTCCGCGAGCTCCCGCTCGTCTTTCAGTACGAGCGCCAAATCATGCGCGGCGACCATGATTTGGTCGGCGGCGGCGAACATCCCCGCGTCCGGCATCTCCCGGGGCTCCCCGGACGGGTCCTCCACACGCTGGGCCCACCGTGCCAACTCCCTGGCCAGGCCCAGTGCCTCGGCGGCGGCCCCCCGCTGCAGCCGGCTCTGTGGCGCGGCCCGCAGCCGGTCGGCGAAGTGGTCCACGGCACGGGTCAGAGGCGTCGTATCAAGCACGCGGCGAGCGTACGCGCCGCAGCAGGACTGTTGCCAACGACCCAACCCTCAGGCACGGTGGCGTGAAGGACCGGCTTACATCCCCATTGCGTCCGGAGGCGCCGATGTCCCAAGTGTTCTCCCAGGAGACCCACCGCAACCTGCTCGCCCGCATCCCCCATTGCACCGGTCGTGAGATCTCCGACTGGCTGCGCACCGTCGACGAAGGCCCCGCGCTCTTCCGCTTCGAGGAAAAGGTCAGCTGGCTCCGCGCCGAGCACGACCTCGCATACGGCCATGCCAAGGCGATCATCCACGAGTACGACCTGAGGAGGGCCGCGCGCAAACTGCTCTGAGCGCGCACCACCGAGACGGCAGGCATCCGCATGACAAAGGGCCCGCGAACCGGTGGGTTCGCGGGCCCTCAAGTCACTGACGACCGGTGCTGCTACCGGCCGGCCCGACTAGTCGTCACCGCTGAAGATGGCGACCAGCCGCAGCATCTCGACGTAGATCCACACCAGGGTCATGGTCAGGCCGAACGCGGCCAGCCAGGCCTCCTCGCGCGGCGCACCGTACGCGATGCCGTCCTCGATCTGCTTGAAGTCGAGGGTGAGGAAGAACGCGCCGAGGATGATCGCGATGATGCCGACGATCGCGCCCAGCGGGCCCATGCTGCGCAGTCCGCCGTCCTCGACCCCGCCGAAGGCGACGAGCAGCAGGTTGACCGCCATGACCAGGATGAAGGCGATGGCGATGGCCATGCCGATGCGCGCGTACCGCGCGGTCACACGGATCCAGCCCGCCTTGTAGACCAGCAGGGTCGCGCCGGACACCGCCATGGTGCCGAGCACCGCTTGGAAGGGCGCGCCGGACCACTGGCTGTTGTACATCTCGCTGATGACCCCGAGGAAGACGCCCTCGAAGGCGGCGTAACCGAGGATCAGCGCGGGCGAGGCCGTGCGCTTGAAGGTCTGCACCATCGCCAGGACGAAGGCGATGAGGGCGGAGCCGATGGCGAGCCCGAAGCTGGTGCTGGTGACCGGCAGCAGGGCCCAGGCCAGGATGGCGCCGACGGCGACGGTGCCGAGCGTCATGCCCGAGCGCATCACGACGTCGTCCATCGTCATACGGCCGGTGGTGACCGGAGCCTGCGGCGGAGCGCCGTGCTGCAGGTCCTGCTGCGCGTAAGGGTTCTGCGCGTACGGATTGCCGCCGCCCTGCTGGGCGTACGGGTTGGCCTGCGTGCCGACAGCGGGTCCCCCGGCCTGCGGCGCCGCGTTGAATCCCGCGTAGCCGTTGTCGCGGCTGAACCCCCGTCGCGAGAAGACCGGGTTGCTGCTCCTCATTTCACTCCTCCATGGCCACCGTGCGTGGCGTTGGCTCAAGAGTAATAGGTAGGCAAAGGGAAGAACCTAGTGCTTGGGGAGGATCTTTCCCTTGTCGTGACGCGGAACACGCTACGTGCTGGCCTCATTCCCTGCGACGGAGCACCCAATCCATGACCGACCCGGGACACGACCGAGACCGGCCGATGATCGGACCGAGGGATCCGGGTCAGTCCAGGGGGAACCCGGTGTACCCGTCCGCGAGGTCGGTCTCGGCCGCCCGCGAGCCGACGACCCGCTCAAGACGGGCGAGTTGGAGCCGGTCCTCGAAGGGGGTCGCTTCGGGGGCGCGGTGCAGCATGGTCGTCATGTCGTACGAGAACCGCTCGGCCTGCCAGACCCGGCGCAGGCAGGTCGCCGAGTAGGTGTCGAGCAGTTCGGCCGATCCGGTGTCACGGAGCCGGACCAGGGCACGGGCGAAGGTGACGACGTCGCCGACCGCGAGGTTGAGTCCCTTGGCGCCGGTGGGCGGGACGATGTGCGCGGCGTCCCCGGCGAGGAAGAGCCGCCCGTGCCGCATCGGCTCGTGGACGTAGCTGCGCATCGGGGTGACGGACTTGGCGGTGATGGGCCCACGCCGGAGCTGCCACCCGTCCTCGGTCTCGAACCGCCGCTCCAGTTCGTCCCAGATCTCCTCGTCGCCCCATGCCTCGGCGTCCGTGCCCTCGGGCACCTGGAGGTAGAGGCGAGAGACGGTGGGCGAGCGCATGCTCAGCAGGGCGAAGCCGCGGTCGTGGCGGGCGTAGACGAGCTCGTCGTGCGAGGGCGGGACATCGGCGAGGATCCCGAGCCAGCCGAAGGGGTACGTCCGCTCGAAGACGCGGGAGAGATCGGCGGGCACGGCGTTCCGCGCGACCCCCCAGAAACCGTCACACCCGACCACGTAGTCACACTCGAGCACGTCCTCGCGCCCCTCGTAGGTGAACCGGATCCGCGGCCGGTCCCCCTCGACCCCCTCCACCTCGAGCGCCTCGGCCTCGAAGAGCAGCGGTCCGCCCTCCTTCAACTGCAGGGCGATGAGGTCCTTGCACACCTCGGTCTGCGCGTACACCATCACGGAGCTGCCCCCGGTGAGCCCGGGGAAGTCGACGCGATGCCGCCGTCCCTGGAACCGCAGCTCGATCCCGTCGTGCCGCAGCCCTTCCCGGTCCATCCGCTCCCCGGCCCCAGCGGCCCGCAGCACGTCGACGGTCCCCTGCTCCAGGATCCCGGCCCGCTGCCGATGCTCCACGTAGGCCCGGTCCCGGCTCTCCAGGACCACGGACTCGATCCCCGCGTTGTGCAGCAGCCGCGCCAGCAACAGCCCGGCCGGCCCGGCCCCGATGATCCCGACGGTGGTACGCATCGGCACGCCCCTTCGCGTTCCTCAGATCACTTGCGTTCGCCCAGTGAAATTTCCTTCACCATTTTCTGCCTTGAGTCTCCGACTGCGTACGTCCTCTGTCAACAGACTCGAATTTCAACAGACCCGACCAAAGATCACGTGGGGGGAGGACTCCTCACCCCGTCGTGACCCGCGCCTGTGTCGCAAGTGCGGGAGGTGCCCGGAACCGGACTTGAACCGGTACGCCCGCGAGGGGCAGCGAGGTTTAAGCTCGCCGTGTCTGCATTCCACCATCCGGGCAGGCCATGGGCTCCGCATCGAGGTCTCCCGAGCCTATCGGGGCTCACCCCCCGAACTCCGGTCGGTCGGACCGAAGTTGTCTTATTTTATTGATGTCTGAGGGTCCATCAGCACCCGGTACGGACCATCCGCACATGCCAGATAGCCTTTCGGGTGACTTCCGGCGCCGCATACGGAATGACGGAATTTCACCGTCCGAACATCCGGCCCGCACAGCAGCCGTCACCGGCGCTCTCAGGGACGGTCCTCATCCCCAGGTATGACACGGGCGCTCGTGGTGCGACCGAAGTCGCCCTAGGAACCGGAACAGCGGGTGACTACACGGCCCGAAACAGCCGGGACGATGGACAACACGTCCCCGGAAATCGTCGTCGTCCCGACAGGAGCACCCTCCCGTGACCACCCCTCCCGTGACCGCCACTCGCACCGCCGACCGGGCCACCACGGTGGCCGCCCGTGCCACGGAACTGTCCAAGGTCTACGGACAGGGCGAGACCCAGGTGGTCGCCCTCGACCAGGTCACCGTCGACTTCCGGCAGGCGGAGTTCACCGCGATCATGGGTCCCTCGGGGTCCGGCAAGTCCACGCTGATGCACTGCGTGGCCGGACTGGACTCGTTCTCCTCCGGCTCCGTGCGCATCGGCGAGACGGAACTCGGCTCCCTCAAGGACAAGCAGCTCACCAAGTTGCGCCGGGACAAGATCGGCTTCATCTTCCAGGCGTTCAACCTGCTGCCGACCCTGACCGCCCTGGAGAACATCACCCTCCCGATGGACATCGCGGGCCGCAAGCCCGACAAGGAGTGGCTGAACACGGTCATCGAGATGATCGGCCTCGCCGACCGCCTGACCCACCGGCCCTCCCAGCTCTCCGGCGGCCAGCAGCAGCGCGTCGCCGTCGCCCGCGCGCTCGCCTCCCGGCCCGACATCATCTTCGGCGACGAGCCGACCGGAAACCTCGACTCCCGCGCCGGCGCGGAGGTACTCGGCTTCCTGCGCAACTCCGTACGGGAGTTGGGGCAGACCGTCGTCATGGTCACCCACGACCCGGTGGCCGCCGCGTACGCCGACCGCGTCATCTTCCTGGCCGACGGCCGGATCGTCGACGAGGTGCTCAAGCCGACCGCGGACGCCGTCCTCGACCGGATGAAGCAGTTCGACGCGAAGGGCCGCACGAGCTGACGCTCGCCCGCCCGCCCGCCTGCCCATCCGGCCGCGCACCCGTCGCGCCGCTCCCAAGGCAAGGCCCGCGCACGTATCGCGCCGTCCCGAAGACAAGGCCGCGCACCGTCGCAACGCCCCGAAGACAGGGCCGCGCACCCGTCGCGCCGACCCGAAGACTTCCTACCTCCCTGGACTGAGACAACCCCATGTTCCGTACCGCCTTGCGCAACGTACTCGCGCACAAGGCCAGGCTCCTGATGACCGTGCTCGCCGTGATGCTCGGCGTGGCGTTCGTGTCCGGCACCCTGGTCTTCACCAACACCATCTCGGACGCCTACCAGAAGAGCTCGGCCAAGGGCTTCGACCAGATCGACGTCGTCATCGAGCCGGAGTACCAGGACGACACCGGCGACACGGTCGGCAAGGAGCAGAAGCTCACACAGGAGCTGCTCGACAAGACCGCCGCCGTCCCGGGTGCCGCCTCCGCCATAGGCGTCGTCAACGGCTTCACCGCCATAGCCGACAAGGACGGCAAGCTCGTCGGCAGCGGCTTCCAGTCGCGGGGCGGGAACTACTGGGAGGACAAGGACCTCCGGTATCCGCTGATCGGCGGCAGCGCCCCGCGCGGCCCGAACGAGGTCGCGATCGACTCCGAGACCGCGAAGCGGGCCGGGTACAAGGTCGGCGACACCGTACGGCTGTCCGTCGACGGGCCCGTCCTCACGCCCACCGTCACCGGCATCTTCACCACCGACGACGGCAATGTCGCGGCCGGCGGCAGCCTGGCCCTCTTCGACACGGCCACCGCGCAGAAGCTCTTCGACTCGGTCGGCAGCTACGGCGAGATCGATGTGAAGGCGGCAGCCGGCACCAGCCAGACCGCCCTGCGGAACCAGCTCGACAAGGTCGTACCCAAGGACATCGCCTCCACCACGACCGGCGAGAAGGCCGCCGCCGACCAGGCCGAGCGGATCTCCTCGGGGATGAGTGCCATGAAGACGGGCCTGCTGGTCTTCGCCGGCATCGCGCTGTTCGTCGGTACGTTCATCATCGCCAACACCTTCACCATGCTGGTCGCCCAGCGCACCAAGGAACTTGCGCTGCTGCGCGCCGTCGGTGCCTCCCGCAGGCAGGTCACCCGGTCCGTACTCGTCGAGGCGTTCTTCGTCGGCGCGGTCGCCGCGGTCTCGGGTCTGGTCGCGGGCATCGGCATCGGCGCCGGGATGCGCTCCCTGATCGGCACGCTCGGCGCACCCGTACCGGACGGCCCGCTGGTGATCTCGCCCGGCACCGTCGCCACGGCCCTGATCGTCGGCATCCTCATCACGATGCTCGCCGCCTGGCTGCCGGGCCGCCGCGCGGCGAAGATCCCGCCGGTCGCCGCGATGAGCAGCGTGCACGCGCAGGCGACCACGAAGTCCCTGGTCCTGCGGAACACGATCGGCGCCCTCTTCGCGGGGGCTGGCATCGCCGTCGTCCTGTACGCGACGACCATGAGCGGCTCGGACGGCCAGGCCCCGATGGGTCTCGGCGCGGTCCTGCTCATCCTCGGCGTCTTCATCCTCACGCCGCTGCTGTCCCGCCCGCTGATCGCGGCCGCCTCCCCGGCGCTCCGTATCTTCGGGGTCTCCGGCAAGCTCGCCCGCCAGAACTCGGTGCGCAACCCGCGCCGCACCGCCGCGACCGCCTCGGCGCTGATGATCGGCCTGACCCTGATCACCGGCATGACGGTGATGGCGGGCAGCCTGCAGAAGTCGATCGACAAGATGGCCAGCTCGGCGATCAAGGCGGACTACGTCGTCTCGATGGCGAACGGCCGCCCCCTCTCGCCGGACGTCGAGAAGACGCTCGCCGGCCTCGACGGAGTCACGGACACCAGCGCGCTGCGCAACTCGCCCTCGCGCATCGACCAGAAGTCCGAGTACCTGACGGGCGTCAACGGCGCGTCCATCGCCAAGCTCACCGAGCTCACCCTGGACGAGGGCTCGTTCAAGGTCGGCGGGACCCAGGTCGTGGTCGACGACCGCACCGCCGAGTCGCACGGCTGGAAGGCCGGTTCGAAGTTCACCGTCTCGTACGAGGACGGCAGCAAGCAGCAGTTGACGGTGGCCGGCGTCTACCAGGGCAACGAGATGATCTCGGGCATCATGCTCGACAACTCGACGCTCACGCCGCACACCACGGACGCCTTCGACATGCAGGTCATGCTCAAGACGGCGAGCGGCGCGTCGGACGCCACGAAGAACAGGATCGAGAAGGCTCTCGGCGACAACCCGGCCATCCAGGTCCAGGACAAGAAGGACATCTCCGACGGCATCGCGAGCATCTTCACCCTGATGCTGAACATGCTCTACGGCCTGCTCGCGATGGCCGTCATCGTCGCCGTCCTCGGTGTCATCAACACCCTGGCCATGTCGGTCTTCGAGCGCTCGCAGGAGATCGGGATGCTCCGCGCGATCGGCCTCGACCGCAAGGGCATCAAGCGGATGGTCCGTCTGGAGTCCCTGGTCATCTCGCTCTTCGGCGGCGTACTGGGCATCGGCCTGGGCGTGTTCTTCGGCTGGGCCGCCGGTGAACTCCTCGGCAGCAGCATGCCGACGTACGAACTGGTCCTGCCCTGGGCCAGGATGGGCTTCTTCCTGCTCCTCGCGGCGGCGGTCGGCGTACTGGCCGCGCTGTGGCCTGCATGGCGGGCGGCCCGCCTGAACATGCTGTCGGCCATCAAGTCCGAATAGCGGGACGCGAGATGGGGCCTCGTCCGGCGATCGGACGGGGCCCCTTTCTCGTACGGGATCAGGCTTTCCTGTACGGGATCCAGCCTTCCTGTACGGGGATCAGTTCCAGGTGCGCGCCCGCAGCGGCATCCCGGACGTCCCCGAAGCCTCCGGTGTCCTGACCGCCAGTACCTGGTTGACGCTGATGCGGTTGCGCTCGAAGGCGAGGGCGGAGGCGGCCATGTAGAGCCGCCAGACGCGGGCCCGGCCGGGGCTGGTGAGCCGCACGGCACGCCCCCACTGCGCTTCCAGGTTGGCGACCCAGCGGCGCAGGGTGAGGGCGTAGTGCTCGCGGATCGACTCGACGTCGCGGACCTCGAAGCCGGCCCGCTCCAACTGGGTCACCGTCGTCCCGACCGGCGCGAGTTCGCCGTCCGGGAAGACGTACGCGTCGATGAACTCGTCGACGGAGTAGGCCGATTCGTCCCGACGCGGCGGGCGCGCGATCTGGTGGTTGAGCAGCCGCCCGCCGGGCCTCAGCAGCCGGTGCAGCACCTCGGCGTACTCCAAGTACCGTTCGGCGCCCACGTGTTCGGCCATGCCGATCGAGGAGATGGCGTCGAACGGCCCGTCCGCGACATCCCGGTAGTCCTGCACCCGGATCTCCACCCGGTCGGTCAGCCCCTCCTCCGCGACCCGCTTGCGGGCGTACGCGGCCTGCTCCTGCGACAGGGTCACGCCGACCACGCTGACGCCGTACTCACGGGCGGCGTGGATGGCCATGGAACCCCAGCCGCAGCCGACGTCGAGGAGCCGCTGCCCCGCCTTCAGGTCCAGCTTGCGGGCGATGAGGTCGAGCTTGTCGCGCTGCGCGTCCTCAAGAGGGGCTTCCCCGGACTCCCAGTAGGCACACGAGTAGACCATCGACGGGCCGAGGACGACCTCGTAGAAGTCGTTGCCCACGTCGTAGTGGTGGCTGATGGCCCGCCGGTCGCTGCGCTTGGTGTGCAGGTGACGGCGTCTGCGCACCTCCTCTCCGGGCGGGGCGGGCGGCAGCGGCCCGACCAGCCTCACCAGCCCACGCAGAGCGGCACGTACCTCGGGGTCCCGCAGCGCCTCCGCCGACCCCCTGGCGTCCTCTCCCCGCTCCCACACGAGCCCGGAGATCAGGCCGAGGGCGGTGTAGAGGTCGCCCTCCACGCCGAGGTCCCCGGCGACCCACGCCCTGGCGAGACCGAGTTCCCCCGGCTTCCACAGCAGCCGCCGTACAGCCCGTCGATTCCGTACGACGAGTACGGGGGCGGCGGGCGGCCCTGCCTCCGAGCCGTCCCAGGCGCGGATACGCAGCGGGAGCGGGGCTCCCAGCAACTGTTCGACAAGGCTCTTGAGCCGCAGCGCGGCGTCCTGCATGGCGCACACCTCCGTGACGACACTCCCGAACGCTCCAACACCCACGTAAACACCAACATGCTCTTCGTGCAGTCCCTCTTCCGCGTTACGGCTTCGCAAAATAGGTGCAGAGACCATGCTTTCGACGTCGAAGGGGCGGTGCTTTTATCGCCGGTACGGCGGGCGCGGAAACGCCGAAGGGGCCTCCCGCACCACGGATGGCGGGAGGCCCCTTCGGGGCGTTCGGCGTTCGTCGTTCGGCGACCGGCGTTCGGCGACCGGAGGTCAGGAGGCCTTGGCCTTCTCCTCGGTCTTGGCAGGCGCTGCCGCCGCCGCGGCAGCACGGGCGGGCGCCGGCTTGGCGGCCTCGTAGAACTCCTCGCGAGGAGTCTCCATGGCACCGAGCGAGACGACCTCACGCTTGAGGAACATCGCGAGCGTCCAGTCCGCGAAGACGCGGATCTTACGGTTCCACGTCGGCATGGCGAGACCGTGGTAGCCGCGGTGCATGTACCAGGCGAGACGGCCCTTGACCTTGATCTTCACCTTGCCCATGACGATCATCGCAACGCCCTTGTGGAGGCCGAGCCCGGCCACCGCGCCCTTGTTGGCGTGCGCGTACTCCTTCTGCGGGAAGCCCCGCATACCGGAGATCACGTTGTCGCCGAGCACCTTCGCCTGCCGCAGCGCGTGCTGCGCGTTCGGCGGGCACCAGGCGTTCTCGACACCGGCCTTGCGGGAGGCGACGTCCGGCACCTGGGCGTTGTCGCCCGCGGCCCAGACGTAGTCCGTGCCCTGCACCTGAAGGGTGGTCTGGGTGTCCACGTGACCGCGCGGGCCGAGCGGCAGACCGAAGCGGGAGAGGACGGGGTTCGGCTTGACGCCGGCCGTCCAGACGATGGTGTTGGAGTCGACCTCGAGGCCGTTCTTGAGCACGACGTGGCCGTCGACGCAGGAGTCCATGGAGGTGGAGAGGTAGATCTCCACGCCCCGGCTCTCCAGGTGCTCCTTGCCGTACAGGCCGAGCTTGGGGCCCACCTCGGGAAGGATCTTGTCCGCCGCGTCGACGAGGACGAAGCGCATGTCCTCACGGGACACGCTGGTGTAGTACTTCGACGCGTCGCGGGCCATGTCCTCGACCTCGCCGATGGTCTCCGCACCCGCGAAGCCACCGCCGACGAAGACGAAGGTGAGCGCCTTGCGGCGGACCTCCTCGTCCGTGGTCGAGTCGGCCTTGTCGAGCTGCTCCAGGACGTGGTTGCGCAGGCCGATGGCCTCCTCGATGCCCTTCATACCGATGCCCTGCTCGGCGAGACCGGGGATCGGGAAGGTGCGCGAGACCGCGCCCATCGCGATGACGAGGTAGTCGAAAGGCAGCTCGTACGCCTCACCCACGAGGGGGGCGATCGTCGCGACCTTGCGGTCCTGATCGATGGTGGTCACCCGACCGGTGAGGACCTCCGCCTTGGGCAGCACGCGTCGCAACGGGACGACGACATGCCGAGGGGAGATGCTGCCGGCGGCGGCTTCGGGGAGGAAGGGCTGGTAGGTCATGTACGACCGGGGGTCGACAACCGTGACGGTCGCCTCTCCGTAGCGCATCTTCTTGAGAATGCGCCGAGCTGCGTACAGGCCTACGTACCCACCGCCTACTACGAGGATCCTGGGACGCTCCGTGGTGCTCATGCCATCGAGTATCCACCTGCCCCAGGGGGGTCGCTCGTGAGCCCCTTCACAAGCAAGGTCGGCACCTCTGCTACACTGCGCCGCCCACGTGACCGAGGTCATGTCGCCACGAGGGAACCCGCGTACGGTTCGGACCGTTGTCAACACCGCGTGAGCTGCCGCTCCGCCTCCGCGAGGGTCCCGCGAACGGGCCGGAGCGGCCCCCGTTTCACACGCCCGAAACACGCCCCGAACGCTCCAGTGAGCACCCTCCCCTGCCCGGTGAGCCGCCCCGAAGGGCCAGAGGAACGAAATCCTCGTCCAACAGGGCCTTTTTCCTTGTGAAGAACTTCACGAACTTTTCCGGCGGCGTGTCGCCGAGGCGTTTTCCGGACCCCTCAAGTGCGCTCATACGTTGTTCGACCTGCTCAGGAGAGGCCGAGCACACGGCTACGCGACCGCCCACGCGACCCCGTCGGGCAGCGCGGGCGATGCGCTACTCGAGCTCTTCCGCCGCTTTCCACGCGATCCCGTCGAGGATGTCGTGCTCGCTGACCACGACCTCCGCCGCGCCGATCCGCTCCATGATCGCGAGCAGTACGAGGGCGCCGGCGGCGATGACGTCGACGCGGCCCGGATGCATCGAGGGGATCGCGGCGCGTTCGGCGTGCGTCGAGGTCAGCAGGGACTCGGTGATCTCACGGACCCGGTCGTAGGAGACCCGGGAGTGGTGGATGGCGGCCGAGTCGTACACGGGAAGGTTCTGCGCGATCGCCGAGACCGTGGTGACCGAGCCGGCCAGCCCGACCAGCGTGCGCGCCTCTCGCAGCGGCACGGTCCGCTCGGCGAGATCCAGGGCCGCCTCGATGTCGGCACGGATCGCCTCGACCTCGGCGGCCGTCGGCGGGTCACTGACCTTGCCGTCGTGCACGAGGTGGCGCTCGGTCATCCGTACACAGCCGATGTCGACGGACGCGGCGGCACGCACCTGGTCGTCGCCCACGACGAACTCCGTGGAACCGCCGCCGATGTCCACGACCAGGTACGGCCTGGCGAGGTCGTCCCGGCCGGTCAGCTCCTTGGTCGCGCCGGTGAAGGAGAACTCCGCCTCCCGGTCACCGGTGACGACCTCGGGCTCCACGCCCAGGATGTCCAGCACCCCGCGCACGAACTCGTCCCGGTTCTCGGCGTCACGGGAAGCCGAGGTCGCCACGAACCGCACCCGCTGAGCGCCGTGTTCCTTGATGGCCGCCGCGTACTCGCGGCAGGCGGCGAAGGTCCGCTCCAGCGCCTCGGGGGCGAGCCGCCCGGTCCGGTCGACGCCCTGGCCGAGCCGGACGATCGTCATACGCCGGTCCAGGTCGACGAGTTCCCCCGTCGCCGGGTCCGCGTCGGCGACGAGCAGGCGGATGGAGTTCGTACCGCAGTCGACGGCGGCGACACGGGTCACTTGGCGGCCTCCTCTTCGGCGAGGGAGGGGTGGGTGCCGGGCTGATGCGTCTCGGGTGACGGGACCACACAGGCCCCCTTGCGCCACCACTCCGGCAGCATCGCGATGGCCTCGTCGCCCAGCGGGTTCACGCCGGGCCCCGCCGCCAGCGAGTGGCCCACCAGCACATGCAGGCACTTCACCCGGTCCGGCATGCCGCCCGCACTGGGGAAGCCCTCCAGGACCTCGATGGAGTCACGCCGGGCGATGTAGTCCTCGTGAGCGGCGCGATACGCGGCGGCCAGCTCGGGATCGCTCGCCAGCCGGTCCGTCATCTCCTTCATGACCCCGTTGGCCTCCAAGGTGCCGATCGCGGAGGCGGCACGCGGGCACGTGAGGTAGTACGTCGTCGGGAACGGCGTCCCGTCGGGAAGTCGGGGCGCCGTCTCCACCACGTCCGGCTGACCGCAGGGACAGCGGTGCGCGATCGCGCGCAACCCGCGCGGCGGTCGCCCCAGCTGCTGCTTGAAGGCCTCGACATCCGCGTCGGTCGGCTCGGTGCGCGGGGTGGGCGGCGGTGGCGTTTCCATGCCGTGAGTCACATGTCTTTCTGGTCAGCCGGTCAAACGGTCAGTCAGCCAAACGGTCAGTCAGTCAAACGGTCAATCGGCCGGTCTGCCGATTCAGTCAGTCGATCGATTCAGTCAGTCGATCGGTCCGGTCGGTCCGGTCGGTCCGGTCGGTCCGCCGATTCAGCCAGCCGGTCGGTCAGCGGCCCACCGGTGAACTGGTCGATCGGTTCGTTCACCGGTCGGTGGCGTCGGCTCTGTCCACGCCGTCCCACACGTTCGCGTACCAGGGACGGTCGGCCGCCCCCTGGTCGACGCGGGACTGCTTCGCCGCGTCCGGGTCGATCACGATGTAGCCGGTCTCCCCCGGCATCACATAGTGCAGCCGGTCCCGGATCTGCTGCTCCGCGTACGCGTCGTCCTGCCAGCGCGCCTTGAGGTCACGCAACTGCTCGACCCGCGCGCGGGCCTGCTCCCGCTCCCGCACCAGGTCGGAGACCTCGGCGCGCTGGGACACGTACTGCCTTATCGGGTACGCGAGGGCCACCACCAGCGAGCACAGGACAAGGGCGAGGAGCGCCGCCCGCCCGGTGAGCCGCGAGCGGCGGGCCTGCCGCTTGGTCTGGGAGCGGTAGACCCGGGCCGCCGTCTGCTCGCCGAGCAGCTTCAGCCTGGTCGCGGTGGAGAACCGGTCCCGGTCCTTCACGGCCATGTATCCCGCCTCCCCGATACGTCCCTGCCAGCACGTGCGTACGTCCCCGCACACGGTACGGGACCGAGTACGGGGACGTACGTACGACGCTTCCTACGAGGCCCGGCTCAGCCCTTGAAGCGGGGGAACGCGCTACGGCCGGCGTACACCGCGGCGTCGTCGAGGATCTCCTCGATGCGCAGCAGCTGGTTGTACTTGGCGACGCGGTCCGAGCGGGCCGGGGCGCCGGTTTTGATCTGACCGCAGTTCACCGCGACGGCAAGGTCGGCGATGGTGGTGTCCTCGGTCTCGCCGGAGCGGTGGGACATCATGCACTTGAAGCCGTTGCGCTGCGCCATCTCGACGGCGTCCAGGGTCTCGGTCAGCGAGCCGATCTGGTTGACCTTGACGAGCAGGGCGTTCGCGGAGCCCTCCTCGATGCCGCGGGCCAGCCGCTCCGGGTTGGTGACGAAGAGGTCGTCGCCGACGATCTGGACCTTGTCGCCCAGCTTGTCGGTGATGACCTTCCAGCCGGCCCAGTCGTCCTCGTACAGCGGGTCCTCGATGGAGACCAGCGGGTACGCGGAGACGAGCTCCTCGTAGTACTCGGTCATCTCGGCGGCCGAGCGGGACTTGCCCTCGAACTCGTACTTGCCGTCCTTGTAGAACTCGGACGCGGCGACGTCGAGCGCGAGCCCGATCTGCTCGCCGGGGATGTAACCGGCCTGCTTGATGGCCTCGATGATGAGGTCGAGCGCGGCGCGGTTGGACTCCAGGTTCGGGGCGAAGCCGCCCTCGTCGCCGAGGCCGGTGGACAGGCCCTTGGTCTTCAGCACCTTCTTGAGGGTGTGGTAGACCTCGGCGCCCCAGCGCAGCGCCTCGGAGAAGGACTCCGCACCGATCGGGGCGATCATGAACTCCTGGATGTCCACGTTCGAGTCGGCGTGCGACCCGCCGTTCAGGATGTTCATCATCGGGACGGGCAGCAGGTGCGCGTTCGGGCCGCCCAGGTAGCGGAAGAGGGGCAGGTCGCTGGCCTCGGAGGCGGCGTGCGCGACGGCGAGGGAGACGCCGAGGATGGCGTTGGCGCCGAGCGAGCCCTTGTTGTCGGTGGCGTCCAGGTCGAACATCGCCTGGTCGATCAGGCGCTGCTCGGTGGCGTCGTAACCGACGAGCTCCGGGCCGATCTGCTCGATGACGGCGAGGACGGCCTTCTCGACACCCTTACCGCCGTAACGGTTGGGGTCACCGTCACGCAGCTCGATGGCCTCGAAGGCTCCGGTGGAGGCGCCGGACGGGACGGCGGCACGACCGGTGCTGCCGTCATCGAGGCCGACCTCGACCTCGACGGTGGGGTTCCCTCGCGAGTCGAGGATTTCCCGGGCTACGACGACGTCGATGGACGGCACGAGCATCTCCTTCAGGAATGTGACGCGGGTACGCGGGACTGTGGCAGCCCCGCGTAGATGAGCCTAACCGGCTCCGAGGGATCGGCCAGCCGGTCTACCCCCTCTTGTGCAGAACTGAGAGCACATATTGTTCCCGAACGGAACAAAAAGGTGGGGAAGAGGGTGGCGTCGCCGGGACCGGTGCCGGAAATGAAAAGCCCCGCCCCGGTGCGTACGGGGGAACACGCACCGGAGCGGGGAGCCCGTGGGGGACGGGGGTGACCCACACGAGGCCTTCAGTATGGAGACCACGTATGGGAGCGGGCTGTGGTTCAACCGCGAGCTGCCTGTCAGTCGCCGGCCGACCGCCGTCGGCCGGCGACCCGGGCCGTCAGCTGAGGTGCAGCTGCTGACCCGGGTAGATGAAGTCCGCGTCGTCGATGATGTCCTTGTTCAGCTCGAACAGCTTCTGCCAGCCGCCCTTGACGTTCTTCGCCTCGGCGATCTCGCTGAGGGTGTCGTCCTTCTTCACCTTGTACTCACCGTCACCCTTCTTGACCGTCTTACCGGTCGGGGTCTCGACGGTCTCCTTCTTGGCGGTCTCCCGCTCCGAGGAACGCGAGGCACGCTGCTCGTCGGTCCCCGAGCTCGGTGCACTCGGCGTGCTCGGCGTGCTCGGCGTGCTCGGCTGCGAAGGGGTGGTGCTGCCGGCGTCGTTCGCGGCGTTCGACAGGCCCGTGCCGCAGGTCGGCCAGGCGCCCTTGCCCTGCGCGGCGAGAACCTTCTCGGCGACGGATATCTGCTGGGACTTGGAGGCCTGGTCGGCGGTGGAGGCGTACGAGCTGCCGCCGTACGCGGACCAGGTGGAGGAGGAGAACTGCAGGCCGCCGTAGTAGCCGTTGCCGGTGTTGATGGACCAGTTGCCACCGGACTCGCACTGGGCGACGGTGTCCCACTCGGAGGTGGTGGCGGCGGAGGCGGTGCCGGCCGCCATCAGCGGAGCGGCGACGGCGACGCCGGTCACTCCGGCGAGCGTGGCGATACGGGTGACTTTGGACGGGCGACGGTGCTTGCCCTTGCACGAACGCAGCATGAAGTGATCCCCTCACCGACGCCTACGAGGTGAGCTGTCGGGTTCGGGCGGGTGAGTGCCCGGTCGCGCACCCTTCGATGCACGGCTTCACCCCAAGCCACTCCCGGTCAACTACCGGGCGCGGCGCTTACCTTGGGTCCCCCGCTCCTGCCTACGGCGCTTGACGCGACGACTGTTCCCGTACGGCCGCTGGCAGGATTCGGCGTTGCGACCGTCGGGGCTCACTGTGGCGAGCGGTCACGACCGTAGGCAGGCGATCGGCGGAATATCAAAGACGATCAGGGGGTCTGAGATCCATCTCTCATTCTCGCCAAACTGGACATTCTATGGCGAACCATGACGCGAACTCCCGCTGCTTTTCACCCTATTCAGCACCAACTGCCAGGCTCTGACCGGGGAGGATGAGGTCCGCGTCGGCGCCGACCGTCTCCTTGTTCTCGTCGTACAGCTGGGTCCATCCGCCGTCGAGGCCAAGGGCGTCGGCGATGACCGAGAGGCTGTCGCCGGCCTGGACGACATAGGAGCCGTCGACGACGGCGCGGGCCGTGTCGGAGTCACGTGAGGCGTGCCGTCCGGAGGTGGCGTCGTCCGTACGGCCGTCGGTCGCACCCTCGGTGGCGGTGTCACCACGGTGACGCCCGGCGGTCGCCTCATCCTCGGGCGCACTCGAAGAATCGTCGGCCGGGGCGGACTTATCCGATTCATCACTTTTCGTGGCACTTGGGTCGGCGCTCGCGTCCGCACTCGCCTCCACCTCCGGAGCGTCGGAGTTGGTGGGGTTTCCGGTGTCCTCGGTTGCGTCCGCGGAGGGCGAGCCGGACGGGGAGGGGCTGGACGATGCGGACGGGGAAGGGCTGGACGATGCGGACGGGTCCGCGGAACCGGGCGTGGCCGACGGTGAGTCGTCCACCACGCCCGTGTCGACCTCCACCGAGGCGGAGTCCTTGCTGAGCCCGGAGAGGGGTCCGCAGGTGGGCCAGGCGACGAGCCCCCGGCCGTCGAGGATCTTCTCGGCGACGGCTATCTGCTGCGAGCGGCTGGCCTGGTCGGCGCTCGGGGCGTACTCGAGGCCGCCGTAGTTCTCCCAGTCCCACTGGGTCACATGCAGCCCGCCGTAGTACCCGTCACCGGCGTTGTCGCTCCAGGCGGCACCCGTCTCGCACTCCGCGACGCGGTCCCAAGTAGTGGTGTCGGCCGCACTCGCACTCGCGGCACCGAGCAACGGGATCGCGATCGCCGATCCGGTCACTCCTGCCGCGACAAGGAGAGCCGGGGCCTGACGGGGGCGACGATGGCGACCGTTCCCGGAGAGCATGCGGAAGCCCTTTCATGTGACAGCAGGTGACTACAGCGACATACGGCGACGCCAGCCGACGTCTGCGACGCATGATCCGCGCTGTTCGTCGAACGTATCCGCACGCGAACGCTTGTCACAAGTCGATGCAGCGTAGATCACGTGAAGATCACAATGTTGATGGATCGTCAGCTTTCCGCAGCCCCCGAACCGCCTCAGGCCCACCCGGCGGACAACTGGAGCGGAGCCGTGAACTCCACTGGAATCGTACGCAATCCACGTATAATGCGCCCCCCGCGTCAGTGCAAATCGGCGGAATCCCTTGCGAGTTGGAGGTCGGGAGGCGGGTGGTCCGGCCTCCCCGGCGCGGGGAGGCGGGGTAAGCCGAATTCGGTGAGGTGTGCAGGGCCACGGAGTGTCACGAAATGAGTCGGCCGCAGACCCGGCACTGGGTTTGGCTACCGCCGCGCCCCCGTGTCCTCAGCGACCACACCACGGACCACGGACGCCGGGGCGGCAAGGCATGGGCGCACCACAGTGGGCGTGTTCAGTCCTCCGAGACTGTTCCGTCCCCGGGGTGTTCGAGCACCGGCGGGAAGGTTCCGGCTCCTTTGCGCTGATGCAAGCGCGCTGGGGCCGGTGCCGTTTTGGGGAACTTTCCCTGTCACTCTGTGCAGTTGAAGGGAAATTGCACAATTCGGCGATCTCACCCGCGCAACACGGCGCCCGGTACCGTCAGCCCGTGAACGCCCCCCATAACAAACCCGAACTCTTCACCTGGGAGTTCGCCACCGACCCCTACCCTGCCTACGCGTGGCTCCGCGAGCATTCGCCCGTGCACCAAACCACGCTCCCCAGTGGGGTGGAGGCCTGGCTGATCACCCGGTACGCGGACGCCAAGGAGGCTCTCGCCGACCAGCGGCTCTCGAAGAATCCCGCCCACCATTCCGAAGACGCCCACGGCAAGAGCAAGACGGGCATCCCCGGCGAGCGCAGCGCCAACCTCATGACCCATCTGCTCAACATCGACCCGCCGGACCACACGCGGCTCCGCCGACTCGTCTCCAAGGCGTTCACACCCCGCCGGGTGGCCGAATTCGAGCCCAGAGTCCAAGAGTTGACCGACCAGCTCATCGATCAGTTTGCGCATACCGGAAGCGCCGACCTCATTCACGAGTTCGCCTTCCCCCTCCCCATCTACGCCATCTGCGACCTACTCGGCGTCCCCCGCGAGGACCAGGACGACTTCCGGGACTGGGCGGGGATGATGATCCGGCACGGCGGTGGGCCCAGGGGCGGTGTCGGGCGGTCCGTGAAGAAGATGCGCAGTTATCTCGCCGAGCTGATCCAGCGCAAGCGGGAGGCGCTCTCGGACACACTCGGCCCCGGCGAAGACCTCATCTCCGGGCTCATCCGCGCCTCCGACCACGGCGAGCACCTCACCGAGAACGAAGCAGCAGCCATGTGTTTCGTACTACTGTTCGCAGGTTTCGAAACGACATTGAACCTGATCGGCAACGGCACCTACGCGCTGCTGCGCAATCCGACACAGCGAGCACAACTACAGAAGTCGATCGAGCACGGAGATCAGGAACTGCTCGACACAGGCATCGAAGAACTACTTCGTTACGACGGCGCGGTCGAACTCGCTACTTGGCGCTACGCAACCGAGCCCCTCACGATCGGCGGACAGAGAATCGCTTCCGGTGATCCCGTGCTCGTGGTCCTCGCCGCTGCCGACCGTGACCCGGCTCGTTTCCATGAGCCGGACACACTCGACCTCTCCCGCCGGGACAACCAGCACCTCGGATACGGACATGGCATCCACTACTGCATCGGCGCACCGCTCGCCCGCCTCGAAGGCCGCACCGCGCTGGCCACCTTGCTGCGCCGCCTACCCGATCTTCAGCTTGCCGCCGACCCCGCGGACTTGCGCTGGCGTGGCGGCCTGATCATGCGCGGACTGCGGAACCTTCCTGTGGAGTTCACGTCTGCCTGACGCAGGCTGACCAGCCCGGCTCGGAGCAGCGGAAGAGCGCGGAAGCGGTACGCATGGAGGCGGGAGGCTTGGGCGAGCGCCCTCAGCCAACGGTACTCAGCGATCCCCTCTCGGTCTCTCACCCTCTTCACCCCGAGCTGTCCGGAAATCACCTGCTGGTTGACTTCGCGACTCGGCAAGTCCCTACAGTCGCGAAGTGGACCCCGAAATACTCAGATCCAGCTTCGCGGTCGTCGAGAGACGGGCCGAGTTCGCGGTCAAGTACTTCTACTCGCATCTGTTCCGGCACAACCCGGACGTACGCGGGCTGTTTCCGCTGGACTTTCCGGAGGACATGGAGCGGCAGCGGGACCGGCTGTTCGCGGCGCTGACGTATGTGATGGAGCGACTGGGGGATCCGGCACTGCCGGGATACCTGCGGGAGTTGGGGCGAGATCACCGGAAGTACCTGGCGGAGCCGGACCATTACGCCGCCGTGGGGGCGAGCCTGATCGCCGCGTTCACCTTCGTGGCGGGGTCGGCGTGGAACACAGAGGTCGAGAAGGCGTGGGCCGAGGCGTACGGGGCGATCGCCAATGTCATGCTCCAGGGCGCCTGGGAGGCGCAGCAGGACGGTGAACCGCCCTGGTGGGACGCCGAAGTCGTGGCCCGGACCCGGCACGGTGACGATCTCGCCGTACTGACCCTGCGGCCCGACCGGCGACTGTGCTTCTCCCCCGGCCAGTACGTCAGCGTCAACGCCCCGCATCTGCCGGGCATCTGGCGGCCGTACTCGCTGGGCAACGCGCCCCGCGCCGACCACACCGTCGACCTGCACATCAGCCGGGTCGAGGGCGGGGTGCTCTCCACCGCCCTGGTCCGGCAGACGCGGGAGGGGGACGTCCTGCGGCTCGGCGCGCCCTGCGGCGGGATGACCCTGCGGCCACCCGTCGAGCGGCCGCTGACCTTCATCGCGGCCGGTACGGGGTGGGCGCCCGTCAAAGCGCTGCTGCAGCAGCTCGACGCCACGCACGAGGCCCGGCTTTTCCTCGTCGCCCGGGACACCTCCTATCTTTACGACCGGTCCGCCGTCGAACGACTTCAGGCCCGACTTCCGCTGCTCTCCGTCACGTTCATCACCCCTGCGCCCGGCCGGCCCAAGGCGGAGGCGACCGAGCGGTTGCTGACCGCGCTGGGCAACCGCGCGGGCTGGGAGCGGCACGAGGTCTATCTGGCCGGTCCGCCCAAGCTCGTCGAGGAGATCGGCGCCGAGCTTCCCGGGCTGGGCACTCCGGCCGAGCGGATCTTCCACGACGTCCTGGCGCCGACCGCCGAGGACCGCACCCGGCCGCTGGGCACGGCGGAGTGGCTGCTCGACCGTCCCCAGCCGACCTGGCACAACCCGTCGGGCCGCGCACCGAGCGCGTGAGCGCGTGAGCGCGTGCCCCCCGCGCCGGGGGTGGACCTCACACCTCGGCGGGTGGCTTGGCTCCGGCCGCCCGCATCCCCGGCGGTTACGCCGGCCCCGACCGACCGCACCCCGCGGGTCACCCGACTCCGACCCGCAACCCACCCGAGTCGCCGCACTCCGCCCGCCCTATCCCCCGGCTGCCCCGGCCCCGACCGACCGCACCCCGACCGGTCACTCGACTCCGACCCGCAACCCGGCAGGTTGCTCGGCCCCGCCCCTCACCCCTCCCCGGGTCGCTCCGTCGCGCGGATTGCGTCGCGGTAGGCGCGGGCCGCCGTTCGCAGTGCTGTTTCCGGGTCCACGCCCTCGGCCTCGGCGCGGGCGGCTATGGCCAACAGCTCGTATCCGACGCCTTCTCCTCGGGGGAGTTCGACCTCAAGTCCTGCCGTGCGCACCCGGGATGCCAGCTTTGCCGCCAGGGCCAGGCCCGGCTGGCCCAGTGGGATCCCCTCTGTCACGGACGTCCGGCGCTTCTCCTCGGCCTTGGTGCGCAGCCAGTGCTCCTTGACCTCCTCGGGGGTCGTGGCGGTCTCGTCGCCGAAGACGTGGGGGTGGCGGTGGATCAGCTTCGTGACGATGCCGCCGACGACGTCGTCGATGGAGAAGGGGTCGTCCTCGTCCTCCGGACCGCCTTCCTCGGCGATCCGGGCGTGGAAGACGACCTGGAGCAGGACATCGCCGAGTTCCTCCCGCAGCTCGTCCCGGTCGCCCTCCTCGATCGCCTCGACGAGCTCGTACGCCTCCTCGATGCCGTACTTCGCCAGGCCCTCGTGGGTCTGCTGGGACGACCAGGGGCACTCGACCCGAATGCGGTCCATGACCTGGACGAGGTCGAGGAAGCGGGCGCCCGGCAGGTCGTACGAGGCGGGGAGCAGCTCCAGGTCCGGCATCTGTATGCGACCGGAGCCCGCGAGCCGGGACAGCCCGTCGGTCAGCCGGGGCTCACCCTCACCGGTGGCGACGACGACCACGGTGCGGCCGCCGGCACACGCGTCGATCAGTTCCTGCGCGTGCGGCGCCGTCTCGTCGACGGTGATGCCCGCCTCGCGGAGGTAGGGCAGCTGCGGGTGCGCGCCGTCCGCGCACAGCACCTGGTCGGCGCCGCGCAACGCCTGCCAGGCGGGCCAGGACAGCAGACCGGGGGCGACGCGGTGGCTGGTGGTGAGCAGGACGATACGGCCGGGGGCAAGGGCATCGGTGCCGGGCGCGGGGGCAGCGGCGTCGGGCACCGGCGTACCGGTGCCGGTCGCGTCCGGGCCGCCGTCGAAGCTGGTTGCGTTCACCCCTCGAACGTAACCCACGCCGCCGACCACCCCACCAGTTGTCCACAGGCCAGGCGGCCACCCCGCCCGTCCCCAGGTCGGGCGGCCGCACGACACCGGCAGCGGGCCCGGCCGCGGAACCGTTTATCCACAGCCCCGGCCCCGGCCCTCCGGGCTGTCCGTTACGCCGTCTCCGGCGTCTGGGCCGCCGTAACCTCCCGCAGCCACGGCGTCTTCACGTCGACGCGGCTGCTCTTCTGGACGTCCCAGGCGCCGTAGCGCGGGTTCAGGTCGACGTCCAGCTTCTTGGAGGCCTCGGACATCGCCTTCCAGAAGGTGGCCTGGCCCTCGGTGGTGTTCATGTCGGCGCCGATCGCAGCGGCGAGCTTCTGGGCCTCGATCTCGGTGCGGAGGCTGTCGTCGAGACGCTTGGGCGCCACCCCGTACTGCTGCAGCCAGGCCGACTCCAGCGCCTTCGCGCCGCCCGCCTGCTGCTCCAGGGACGTGCGCAGTTGCTGGGTGTCCTTGCGGGTGACGCTCACGCCCGCACTCTCCGCGGCCTCGTCGAGGACCCGGTCGAGGACCAGGGTGTGCAGGGTGTCGCGGGTGAGGCTGCTGGTCTGGGAGACGGCCTGCTTGTACTGGGCCTCGTCCGTGGAGGCGGCGCGCTGCGCCGTGCGCACCTCGTTCACGCGGCTCTCCAGCTGCGCGACGGTGATCCGCTGCCCGCCGACGACGGCCGCGGCACCGGGGTGCGCCTCGCTGCCGCAGGCGGTGAGAAGGGGGGCCGCGGCGACGATCGCGGCGGACAGGACGAGCGCGGTGCGGCGGCGGTGCAAGGAAGCCTCCCGAGGAGATTGTGCGGCGGTGCACAAAGTCTTGCGGTGATCGATGGTAGGCAGTGGCCCAGCTCTCGGCCACCCATTCGACCAACGATTCGCAAGCAGTTCAGGCACCGCCGCACCAGCACGTCGTCCTGAGCCCGCGTCCTGAGCCCATGGCTTGACCCGCCCCCGGAGCGCGTCGTCAGCCGGTGATCGCCACCGGCGCGTCCCACGCGTTGCGGTCCACGGTGATCGTGTAACCGCCGCGGGTCTCCTTGCTGTTCACCATGTACTGGTGGGCGCGGCTGTGGTTGGTCCACAGGCTGGCCGCGAAGGGCCAGTCGGTCGTGGTGCTGTTCTGCTTGTCCCATAGGGCGTACCACATGTTGCCCGGCAGGTCCGTGCGGTCGGTCTCGACGGCGATGGCCTTGGCGCTGGAGCTGGAGAAGCCGTAGTAGCCGGAGCGGTAGATCTTGCCGCGCAGGGCCTTGTCGAAGGCGCGCACGTACGTCAGTACCGCCTTGTTGCAGGCCGTGTTGGTGATGTCGTACGCCTCCATGTCCAGGTAGATCGGGCTGCCGGCCTTCATACCCAGGGCGGAGGCCTTCGTCACGGCGTCCGCGGCGTCGGTGGCGCCGAGTGAGGCGGCGGTGGCGGCGGTGATCTTCTCGGGGCTGGAGCCGGTCTGGCAGGGCGGCTGGGCGCCGACGTACAGCGGGATGAGTTTCCAGCCGACCGTGCTGACCGACTTGACCCAAGAGGCGGTGAGGTTGGGCTGGGCGCAGCCGCGGTTCTTGCCGCCGATGTAGACGGCGGCGGCGCCGTAGAGCCCGCCGTGCCACGCCTTCATCGCGTTGAGGGAGGGCGCGGTGCAGGCGTCGAAGGCGCGGCCGGTGTACGTCCGCTGGGCGGGCCATGTGGTGGCCGCCATCGAGTTCTGCGCGGCGATCCCGGCTCCGGCGACCACGGCAACACCGGCCGTGGCCCATGCCACGTATCTGCGCTTCTTGGACTGACGATGGCTGGACATGCGTGACCCCACCCCTAGTTGTGTTCAGGTTGTTCTTGGTGCTTGGCAGTTCTCTGGGCGCTCTGGTCGCGCTCTGGTTGTGTGCCGGCTTTGCGTCCGCTGCGACACGGAGGCGGATCGCACGGTATCCGGTGCCGCACCCGCGTTCGGAAAACCCCGGGCCCTGATCATCACAAGAATCGGCCAAGCCGGCGCAAAACCGTCCGTGTTCTCACCCCGTGCGCGCTCTATCCGCGCACCTGCCCCAGCCACTGCAAGGTCCGCCTGATCTCCGCCACCATCGGATACCCGGGCCCGCACAGGCGTTCCACGTCGTGCATCAGCCGGACCAGTGTGTCGTGTGCGGCGCCGCGGTCGCCGAGCGCCAGCAGCAGGTGGCCCATGCGACGGCGGACTTCGAGAGAGATTTCGGGGTCACCGGCGACGTACTGGTTCTCGTAGTACGGCAGCAGCGCGCGGTACTCCGCGAGCGCGGCAGCGGGTTCGCCGAGCTGTTCGAGGCACTGGGCGGCCTCGTAGCGGAAGCGCAGGGACTGCGGGTCGGACTGGCCCGCCTCGCTTGCCCGTTCGTCGGCGAGACGGCGCAGTTCGGGCAGCGCGCGCCGGTACTGGCCGTCGTCCATGAGCGTGGCGGCGTACTGCTTGCGCAGGGTGCGTACGACGGCGGAGTGCGCGCCGTGCTCGGCGGCGGCCGCCGGGAGGATCGCGCCGAGGATGTCGACGGCCTGCGTGATGCGCCCTTCACCGAGGAGACGCTTGACCTCGTCGACGGCGCCCACGACGTCCGGCCTCTCCGCTTTCTCCACCGCGGGCGCGGCCTGTGGCTGGGGAGCGGGCGTGCGCGCACGGTCCGGCCAGGGGGCGTGCGGGCGCAGGAAGGGGCGCATGGGGTCAAGTGGGGCGCCGGTGGGCATGCCACGCGCCGGTAGCAGCGGGAGCAGTTGCTCGTACGCCTCCTGCGCGGACGCCGGCCGGTGCTGGGGGTCCTTGGAGAGCAGGCGCAGGACGAGGTCCTCCAGGGCGGGCGGGACCTCGGCGCGCAGTTGGCGCACCGGGAGCGGCGGCTCGTAGAGGTGCCGGTGCAGGACGCCGAGGGCGGTCGAGCCCGAGAACGGCACGTCTCCGCTGAGGAGTTCATGGAGGAGCACGCCGAGTGCGTACAGGTCGGTGTACGGCCCGACCGCGCCGCCCATCGCCTGCTCGGGTGCCATGTAGGCGGGGCTGCCGATGGGTGAGCCGGTGTGGGTGAGGCGGGTGGTGTCGGTGTCCATGACGGAGGCGACCCCGAGGTCGAGGACGGTGACCGTGCCGTCCTGCTTGACCATCACGTTCCGCGGCTTCAGGTCGCGGTGGACGATCGGGACGGCGTGCACGGCGCTCAGCACGGCGCACAGTTGCGCGGCGACCGCGACGGCCCACTGCCAGGGGTAGGGGTCGTGTTCGGCGAGGTGGTCGGAGAGGTCGGCCCCGTCGACGTACTGCATGACGAGGAACAGCTCCTCGCCCTCGCTGCCCGCGTCGTGAACCGTGACCAGGCCGGGGTGGTCGACCTGCGCGGTGACGCGGCACTCGCGCACGAAGCGGCGGCGCAGCTCGTCGGCCTCCTGGCCCGCGACCTTGTCGGGGCGCAGCAGTTTGACCGCGACACGTCGGTCCAGGCGCTGGTCGTAGGCCGTCCACACCTGGCCCATGCCGCCCTGCCCGATGAGCGTGGACAGTTCATAGCGGTCGGCGACCATACGCTTTGCCGCCACGCTCACCGGCCGTCCTCGGGGTTGCTCTCGTGCTTGCGCAGGTAGTCGCTGAGCTCGTCGAGTTCGGCGCGCACCTGGTCTATCCGGGCGGGCGCGGGGCGCTGCGGCGGCGCGTGCGGCGGGACGGGGGTGTGCGGCGGAACGGCGGTGTGCGGCGCGGGAGTCGGCGGTATCGGCGTCTGTGAGTGCGTGGCGGCGTACGGGGAAGCGGCCTGTGGGTAGCCGTATCCGGCGACCGGCGGCCGCTGGGGTATGTAGCCGGGGAACGGGGGCCCCTGACGGTGGTGCTGGATGTCGGCGATCAGGAAGTGCACGGAGGCGAACGCGCCGAGCAGCAGGATGACGGCCAGCGCGACGTCGGTCCTGGCGTCCTCCTCGGGCAGCGAGCCGATCACGGCGAGACCGCCGATCGCGAGAGGCAGACTCACCCAGGCCAGTGCCCAGTCGAACCACTTGCCGCGCAGCACGGCCACCCTGAACAGCGGGACGCACGCGAGCAGTCCGCAGGTGAGGAATCCGGCGGCGGCGATCAGCACACGGAGGGTGATGACGGTGCCCGAACTACGGGAGGGCGGCGCCGCGCCGTGGCCGTACATGACTTCTCCCGGTTACCTGATGGGGACGGACTGATGAGGAAGGACCGACAAGTTCGAAGTCCGAGCGTATAGGCCGACAAGGACAACCGGTCCCGGCTTGTACCGAACCGTTGCCGGGCCGATCACTTCGCCCGCGTCCCAGGGAGTCCAGGGAACCTCAGAGAGTCCCTGAGGACCCCCTGGGAGTCTCTGGAACTCGACGGTTGCTCGGCCGGGTGGCGGTTGATACGTCACGTGGATACGTCAAGGGCATGCGTCAAAGGGCATGCGTCAAAGGGTGTGTCGCGCCCACACATTGGGCTCGACGTACACGGCGTATCCCCGGCCCCGTTCGCAGTGCACCGGCACCAGTACGCCGAGAACTTCGACGAGGCCCTCCGTGTCGAAGGGCAGCCCCGTCCAGTCGCGCCACTCCGCCAGCGAGGCCGCCACGGTCATCGACGCCTGCGCCACCGCCTCGATGACACCGCCGGCCCGGACGTGGACGCGCAGCCACGGGTCGTGCGGCAGCCCGTCGGCGCGCTTGCGGAACGCGTACTCCTCCATCGGCGTCCGCGGTTCCAGGTGCTTGGCGCTGGGGCGGACGGGTGCGACGATCTCACCGAAGCCGTGCGCGTAGGCGTTGTCCCGCATCGCCCGGAGCATCCGGGCCGACAGACCGCCGCCCTGGGCGTGCGGGGCGACCACGATCGAGATGGCGCCCAGCATCACCGGCGCCGCCCTCAGTCCGCGTGAAAGCGGGCCGGTGCGTCCGTCGGGTTGCCGCCGGACGGTATTTTCTGGTCGGGGCAGCTTGCGAGTACCCGCTTCATCGCGGCCTTCTCGCTGCTGGTGACCCACAGCTCGTACTTCTTCTTGACGGCCACCTGGGCGGCGACATACGTGCAGCGGTACGCCTTGTTCGGCGGGAGCCAGGTCGCCGCGTCGCCGTCGCCCTTGCTGCGGTTGGTGCTGGAGTCGACGGCACGGAGGTTGAGCGGGTCGTTGGCCAGAGCTATCCGCTTGCCGGCGTCCCAGTACTTGGCGCCCTTCTGCCAGGCGTCCGAGAGCGCGATGACGTGGTCTATGTCCACCAGGCTGCGACCGCGGGTGAACGTCACGTCCTTGCCCGTGTAGTGGTCCGGGTTGAGCACCCCGGAGGACACCTTGCAGTCGCCATCGCTGAACTTCACGTCATCCAGGTCCCGTTTGAGTATGTCGTCGCGGGTGTCGCAGTCGTTGGAGTCCGTGTCGGCCCAGGCCGTGCCGAACTTCTCCCTGGTGTAACCCGTCTTGGGCGCACGCCCCTTGACGGTCAGTGAGTCCACGGCGGTGAGAGCGGCGCCGCCTGCCACCGTCTCCTCCGGGCCCGCGGCTCCGTCCTCGGGCTCGACCTTGCAGCCACTGACACCGAGGCTGACGCCCACTACGAACACCATCAGCGCGGACCCCGCACCCCCACCCCGCAGACGCGCCACGACGCTCTCCCCTTGTCTAGGACCTGTACGAACTGTCTAGGACCTGTACGAACGCGTGTCCCCCGGCCCCACGGTAACGGCCCGAATGTTCGCGCCATACCTGCCCTCAACGGGCAAGAGGTGCACGCCGGGTGCACGGCCGGCGCGAGTCACCTCTGAAAGGACCTCTGGATGAGCGCCTTCTGGCTCCCTCCCGTCTCCCCTCTTTTCTACGCGTCAGTCTCCCCAGCCCCCGTCAAACCTTCCCAATTCCCAGCGTCGTCTCCGAAGGCAGCAGCCCCGAGCCGAGCACCGCGACCCAGAACTCACCCAGAAGTTCTGCGAGTTGTCCCACGGCGTCGGGTCCGATCGCCTGCCAGGGAGCTGCGGCCAGCTCGTCCGTGTGCTGTTCGACCTGGCGGCGCAGCTCGCGGCCGGCGTCAGTGGCGGTACCCGTCTCGGTCAACAGGCCGCGCCCGACGAGCCGTTGGCGTGCGGCGGCCCATTCCTCGGGGTTCCACCCACGGCTCTCGAAGCGCTCCACGGAGGCCGCGCCGATCGCCGCGAAGGAGACGAGGGATTCGACGGGGTCCAGCCCCGCGACAAGCAGGGCCGCGAGATGGCCGTCTCCCCGGTGCTCACGCAGGATCGTTGCCGCGTGCCACAGCTGGAGGTGCGGAGCCTTCGGCCATGCCAACTCCGCGTTGGCGGCGGCCAGTGGGCGACCTGCGGTGTTCGCGGCCTCGGCTGCGCGGCGGGCCAGCGAGGCGGCCTGCGCCAGTTCGGGACTGGATATGCGCTCGCCGAATATCGCGCGGTAAGCCCGGTCGACAGCCCGCTCCCGTGCCCTCAGCACCTGCTCAGCAGTCGCTGTCCGCCACGCGGAGTCCATGTGTTCGCTGACCATGCGCGGGCTGAAGCTGTAGAAGGCGGAGGTCACGCGCCCGCTCCCGGTCTCCCCCAACGGGGCAGCGCGGAAGGGGAAGTAGCTCGGCCAGCGCTCCTCGATCCCGTACCCGAGCGCGGCCGCCTCCTCGAAGGCCTCCGGTGCGTAATACAGCACGGCGTGCAGCGGCTCCAGCAGGTGCCACAGCTGGCGCACCCGGCCGAGTTCGACGCGGTCGCCTTCCACCGCGCCACGCTTGCTCGCCTCGCTGACGTTCTCAGACATGACCCACCCCCTCGCCCCGCATCGATCGTCGCGATGCACCCCATAACTTGACACTGACAAGATTGCCGAAATCTCCGCAACTTGTCAATGCCTAGATTCCGCGTACGCTGCTGACCATGGCCCCTGCCAACACCAACGCGAGTAGCGATACCCCCAACCGCGCCGACACCGATGCCATCGCCATGACCGGTGAGGGCCCCCGCCCCTACCACCACGGCGACCTGCGCCGCGCGATCCTCAATGCCGCGCTCGACGTCATCAGCGCCGACGGTCCGTCCGCGCTGAGCCTGCGTGACCTGGCCCGCCGCGCCGACGTCTCGCACGCGGCGCCGGCCCACCACTTCAAGGACCGCACCGGCCTGCTCACCGCGATCGCGGCCGAGGGCTACGAGCTGCTGGCGGCCACGCTGTCGGAGGCCGCGGATCTCAAGGACGGGGGCGTCCGCTACGTACGCTTCGCACGCGAGCACCCGGCGCACTTCCAGGTGATGTTCACGCCGGAGCTGCTCCGCGCGAACGACCTGGAGCTGATCACCGCCCGCACCCTCGCGGGCGAACGCCTGCGCACCGCGGTGTCCGCCGTCCCGCCCGAGGGCCGCGGCGTCGACGCCCGCCTCGCCGGAGTCGCCGCCTGGTCCCTGGCCCACGGCTTCGCCACGCTGCTCCTCGGCCACAACCTGGACGGCCCGGTCGGCGACCAGGATCCCGAGGAGGTTTTCCGCACGCTGTCGGAAATGCTGTTCCGGCCCAAGTCAGCCTGACCGGCTTGGCCTTGCCTCTTGCCCCTCAGTCCCTGGCCTTCAGTCCCTGGCCTTGAAATCGGGCTTGACCTTGACGCCGGCGTCAGGGTTCGACGATCTCTCCATGAACGACACGAACGACACGAACGAAACCAGCGCCAACACCGCGAACCACACCATCAACACGACCGGCACAAGCGACATGCACAGCCCCAGAACCGTCCTCGTCACCGGAGCCGGCACCGGCATAGGCCGCGCCACCGCCCACGCGTTCGCCGCGCAGGGCGCCCGCGTCATCGTCGTCGGCCGTCGCCCGGAGCCCCTCGCCGAGACGGCCGAAGGCCATCCGGGGATCACCGCACTCTCCGCCGACATCACCGCCGACGGGGCCCCCGCCCAGCTCATCCGCACCGTCCTCGACACCCACGGCCGCCTGGACGTCCTGGTCAACAACGCGGGGATCGTACGGACGGAGTCCCTCGGCAGCTACACACGCGCGTCCATCGACCCGCTGCTCGCCACAAACCTCACCGCCCCGGTCTTCCTGACCCAGGCCGCCCTCCCGGCACTCACCGAGAGCAAGGGCGTGATCATCAACGTGAGTACGTCCGTGGGCCAGCGCGCCTGGCCCGGCAACTCCCTCTACGCCGCCACGAAGACCGCCCTCGAACTCCTCACCCGCAGCTGGGCCGTCGAACTCGCCCCGCACGGCATCCGCGTCTGCGCGGTCGCTCCCGGCGCCATTGCGACACCCATCGCCCAGCACTCCGGTTTCACCCCGGAGTACAGCGCCGCGATGCGCGAGTGGCAGCTCGCCCACACACCGCTGGGCCGCATCGGCCGCCCCGAGGAAGTGGCCTGGGCGATCACCCGACTCGCCTCCCCCGAAGCCTCCTTCGTCACCGGCGTCGTACTCCCGGTGGACGGAGGCGCCGTACTCACGTAGAGCCGTCCCCACGTGCAGGAAGCCCCACACGAAGCCGCCCCCACGTAGAACAAGCCTCAGAAACCGCCCTCACCCGACCGAAGGACCCACAACCCGCCCCGTGACCTCGCGCAAGGCATCGGCCAGGCGCTCACGAACCGCCTGCTGCGCCGCGATCCGCTCGTCGATCACGGCAAGGCGTTCCAGCGCGACCTGGAGCGCCTTGCCGGACGCGGGCCCGGAGGTCATGTCCCCGTCCAAGCAGGGCAGGAAGACGCGCACGTCGTCGAGGGTGAGGCCCGCGGCGAGGAGGTGGCGGATGTTGCGTACGCGGGTGACGGTCCCTTCCTCGTAGAGGCGGTAGCCGTTCGCCGCACGCCGCGACTCGATCAGACCCGCGTGCTCGTAGTGGCGCAGGGCGCGGGGAGTCGCGCCCGTAACCCGCCCCAGTTCACCGATCCGCACCACTGCCCCCCACCCCATCAAAACCCCCCGCGACCCCGCCAAACGCCTACGACTCCTACGACTCCTACGACTCCTACGACCCGAGAATCGTCGCCAAGAACTCCCCGGTCCACCCCAGCAACTCCCGGCCCACCAACGGCTTTCCCCCCACCTTGGCCGTCTTGGGGCGCGGTACCAGCAGCTGATGTGCGGTGGGCTTGATGACCGTGCCCGGGTACAGCCGCTTCAGCCGCAGTTCCTGGGACTCCCTCAACTCCGCGGGTGCGAAGCGGATGTTGTTGCCCTGGAGGACGACCTCGCCGACTCCGCAGGCGCGGGCGAGCATCCGCAGGCCCGCGACGAGCAGCAGGTTCTCCACCGGCTCAGGCAACTTGCCGTAGCGGTCGACGAGTTCCTCGCGTACGGCCTTGACGTCCTCCTCCGTGTTGGCGGAGGCGATGGAGCGGTAGGCCTGGAGGCGGAGCCGCTCGCCCGGCGCGTAGTCGTGGGGGACGTGTGCGTCGACCGGGAGCTCGATCCTGACCTCCAGGGGCGGCTCTTCCACGACGCCGCCTTCCAGGGACGCCCGGTAGTCGGCCACCGCCTCGCCGACCATGCGTACGTAGAGGTCGAAGCCGACGCCCGCGATGTGGCCCGACTGTTCGCCGCCGAGCAGGTTGCCCGCGCCGCGGATCTCCAGGTCCTTCATGGCGACGTACATGCCCGCGCCCATCTCGGTGTGCTGGGCGATGGTCGCGAGGCGCTCGTGCGCCGTCTCGGTCAGGGGCTTCTCCGGCGGGTACAGGAAGTAGGCGTATCCGCGCTCACGGCCTCGGCCGACCCGCCCGCGCAACTGGTGCAGTTGCGAGAGGCCGAAGTTGTCGCCGCGCTCCACGATCAGCGTGTTCGCGTTGGAGATGTCGATGCCCGACTCGACGATCGTCGTCGACACGAGCACGTCGAACTTGTTCTCCCAGAAGTCGACGACCACCTGTTCCAGGGACGATTCCGACATCTGACCGTGGGCGGTGGCGATGCGCGCCTCGGGGACGATCTCGCGGAGGCGGGCGGCCGCGCGGTCGATCGACTCGACGCGGTTGTGGATGTAGAAGACCTGGCCCTCGCGCAGCAGTTCGCGGCGGATCGCGGCGCCGATCTGCTTCTCCTCGTACGGGCCGACGAAGGTCAGCACCGGGTGGCGTTCCTCCGGCGGGGTGGTGATCGTCGACATCTCGCGGATGCCGGTCACGGCCATTTCCAGCGTGCGGGGAATGGGGGTGGCCGACATCGTCAGTACGTCCACGTTGGCGCGCAGCTTCTTCAGCTGTTCCTTGTGCTCGACGCCGAAGCGCTGCTCCTCGTCGACGATGACCAGGCCCAGGTCCTTGAATTTGGTATCCGCGGAGAAGAGCCGGTGGGTGCCGATGACCAGGTCCACCGAGCCCTCGCGCAGGCCCTCAAGGACCGCCTTCGCCTCCGTGTCCGTCTGGAAGCGGGACAACGCCCGTACGTTGACCGGGAATTGGGAGTAGCGCTCGGAGAAGGTCCCGAAGTGCTGCTGCACGAGCAGCGTGGTGGGCACGAGCACCGCGACCTGCTTGCCGTCCTGTACGGCCTTGAAGGCGGCGCGGACAGCGATCTCCGTCTTGCCGTAGCCGACGTCGCCGCAGACCAGCCGGTCCATCGGGACCGTCTTCTCCATGTCGTCCTTGACCTCGGCGATGGTGGTGAGCTGGTCGGGGGTCTCCGCGTACGGGAAGGCGTCCTCCAGCTCGCGCTGCCAGGGCGTGTCGGGACCGAACGCGTGCCCGGGGGCCGCCATGCGGGCGGAGTACAGCTTGATGAGGTCCGCGGCGATCTCCTTGACCGCCTTCTTCGCCCGCGCCTTGGTCTTCGTCCAGTCCGCGCCCCCGAGCCGGTGCAGGGTCGGGGACTCTCCGCCGACGTACTTGGTGATCTGTTCCAGCTGGTCGGTGGGGATGTAAAGGCGGTCGCCCGGCTGGCCGCGCTTGGCGGGGGCGTACTCGACTACCAGGTACTCGCGGGTCGCGGCCTGGACGGTGCGCTGCACCATCTCGATGTAGCGGCCCACGCCGTGCTGCTCGTGGACGATGTAGTCGCCCATCTCCAGCGTTAGCGGGTCGATGGTCTTGCGGCGGCGGGCCGGCATCCGCACGCCGTCCTTGCCGGCCGCCTTCGCGCCGGAGAGGTCGGTCTCCGTCAGGACGGCGAGCTTGAGGGCCGGGTCGATGAAGCCGTAGTCGATCGAGCCGCAGGAGACATGGACGATCGAGGGGCTGATGTCGGCCACATCGGTGTCCAGCCGGGCCGCGATGCCCTCGCCGCCCAAGACCTCGACGGTGCGGGCGGCCGGGCCGTGCGCCTCGGTGACGTACACCGTGCACCAGCCGTCGGCCAGCCAGCCCTTGGTGTCGGCCAGCGCCCTGGCCGTGTCGCCGCGGTAGGTCTCCGGGGCGTGCATACCGAGCTTCAGCGTGTCCGCGTCCAGCTCGTCATCGGCGGCGAAGGGCGACACCGACCACCACATCATGTCCAGCTCGCGCGCCCGGCCCCGTACGTCGGCGATGGACCACAGGGACGCCGCATCGACATCGATGGGCGCCTCGCCGCCGCCCGCGGTCGCCGCCCAGGACGCCTGCAGGAACTCCTGCGAGGTCGCCACCAGGTCCGAAGCCCGCGTCCGCACCCGCTCCGGGTCGCACACGACGGCCATCGAGCCCTCGGGCAGTACGTCGATCAGCAGCTCCATGTCGTCGACCAGGACCGGAGCCAGCGATTCCATTCCCTCTACGGCGATACCCTCGGCGATCTTGCCGAGCAGCTCGCCCAGCTCCGGGTGCTCCTCCGCCAGCCGCGCCGCCCGCTCCCGTACCTCGTCCGTGAGCAGCAGTTCACGGCAGGGCGCGGCCCACAGCCCGTGCGCGGCGACCTCCAGCGAGCGCTGGTCGGCGACCTTGAAGTAGCGGATCTCCTCGACGTCGTCGCCCCAGAACTCCACCCGCAGGGGGTGCTCCTCGGTGGGCGGGAAGACGTCGAGGATGCCGCCGCGGACCGCGAACTCGCCGCGCCTCTCGACCAGCTCGACCCGGGAGTACGCGGCTGCCGCGAGCGCTTCGACGATCTCGCCCAGGTCGGCGCTCTGGCCCGTGCGAAGGGCGACGGGCTCCAGGTCGCCGAGGCCCCTGACCTGCGGCTGGAGTACGGAGCGGATCGGCGCGACGACGACCGAGACCGGGCCGGTCTCCGGGTCGTCGGGGCGCGGGTGCGCCAGGCGGCGCAGTACGGCCAGGCGGCGGCCCACCGTGTCCGACCTCGGGGACAGCCGCTCGTGCGGGAGCGTCTCCCAGGCGGGGTACTCCACGATTCCCTCCGACGGGAGGAGGGAACGCAGCGCGGCCGCCAGGTCCTCGGCCTCGCG
This sequence comes from Streptomyces sp. NPDC058470, assembly GCF_042721055.1. Classification (NCBI taxonomy): domain Bacteria; kingdom Bacillati; phylum Actinomycetota; class Actinomycetes; order Kitasatosporales; family Streptomycetaceae; genus Streptomyces; species Streptomyces sp. NPDC058470. The sequence goes on along the minus strand of NZ_JBHXMF010000027.1, from coordinate 394 downwards.
GCCCGTCGCCGTCACCGCCAGTACGGTGCGGCCGGCCTCACGGGCCAGTGCCGCCACCGCGAAGGGACGGGCCGCGGGCGGGCCGACCAGGTCGATGTGCATCCGGTTGCCGTCGCCGGCGGCCTTCACCGCTTCCGTGAGGGCGGCGTCCTTGACGACGGCGTCGAGCAGACCGTGCAGGCTCATGAAGGGCTTCCATCCCGGGGAGTGGGCAACGCGAACGACCCGACACGTGTTCCGGGCCGGGGTCCTCCAGCGTACGTCGGCGCTGCGCTCGCTGTGGGGTGGTGGGGTACCCGGGGTGGGTGCGGGCGTCCCCTGGGGGCTCCGCCCCAGACCCCATATCGCGCTGAACGCGCTCGTCCTCAAACGCCGGACGGGCCAGGCGTCAGCC